>NZ_VFTI01000042.1:0-53293 GCF_006439515.1 Mesorhizobium sp. B3-2-1
ATGCCTATCACCGCTACCGGGCACTTTACCCGGCGGTCAAAGCAGTAACCGCGTGAGCAGGCGCCAGGCGCCCCCCTCTGCCCTGCCGGGCATCTCCCCCTCTAGGGGGGAGATCACCAGCCTCGGCGGGTGTGCGGGTCCTGTAAGGTCGGTGAATGGCGAAGGCAGAAAAGCCAGCCAATCTCCCCCCTTGAGGGGGAGATGGCCGGCAGGCCAGAGGGGGGCGCCTCGCACCCCCCTTCCTAAGTTAGCCTCACTGCGCCGGCACCTTATCCAGGAAGCCGGTGACGCTCTTCAGGCGGCCGTTCTCGATGACGCCGATATCGGTGCCTTCGATGACGGAAGGCGTGTCCTCGGGGCCGAGGTTCCAGGAGAAGCGGATTTTGTCGGCAAAGCCGTCCGGCGTGCCCTTCAGCGAGAAGCGGAAGCCGGCAAAGCGCTGCTGCACGCCGTCGATCAGCGCCGCGATGCCTTCATGGCCGTCGCCCTGCATGAGCGGATCGCGATAGCTGACGTCGTCGGTGAAAACAGCCTCGAGCAAGGCTGCCCGGCGGGCGGCATCGGCTTCGTTCCAGGCGGTGATGTAGTTCTGGGCGATCGTGTTGAGGTCGGTCATGCTCTGTCTCCTTCGTTTGACGGTTTTGACATGACCGTTTTCGACCAGCACCGGCGTGAAACCAATTACGCCTGAGGTAATCAGGCAAAACTATCTTGGAGAGGAAGAGAACATGAGCAGCGGCTTTTTCGGCGACATCCAGAAGATCAAATATGAGGGACCGGATTCGACCAATCCGCTGGCCTATCGTTTCTACAATCCCGACGAAATGGTGGCCGGCAAGCGGCTGGAAGACCATCTGCGCTTTGCCGTCGCCTACTGGCATTCCTTCGCCTGGCCGGGCGGCGACCCGTTCGGCGGCCAGACTTTCGACCGTCCCTGGTTCCCCAAGGCCGGCGGCGTCGACACGATGGAACTGGCGAAACTGAAAGCGGACGTCGCCTTCGAGATGTTCTCGCTGCTCGGTGCTCCCTATTTCTGCTTCCACGACGCCGATGTGCGGCCCGAGGGCAAGGATTTCTCCGAAAGCGCGGCCCGTCTCGATGAAATCGCGGATTATTTCGCCGGAAAGATGAAGCAGACCGGCGTCAAGCTTCTCTGGGGTACGGCGAACCTGTTCTCCAACCGCCGCTTCATTTCGGGCGCCGCGACCAATCCCGATCCGGATGTGTTCGCCTACGCCGCGGCGACGGTGAAGAGCTGCATCGACGTCACCAAGCGGCTGAAGGGCGAGAACTACGTGCTGTGGGGCGGGCGCGAGGGCTATGAGACGCTGCTCAACACCGACCTTGCCCGCGAGCAGGAGCAGGCCGGCCGTTTCCTGAACCTCGTCGTCGACTACAAGCACAAGTTCGGTTTCAAGGGCACGATCCTGATCGAGCCGAAGCCGCAGGAGCCGACTAAGCACCAGTATGATTATGATGTCGCGACCGTCTACGGCTTCCTCAAGCGCTTCGGCCTGGAGAAGGAGGTCAAGCTCAACATCGAGCAAGGCCACGCCATCCTGGCCGGCCATTCATTCGAGCACGAACTGGCGCTGGCCAATGCGCTCGGCGTCTTCGGTTCGATCGACATGAACCGCAACGATTACCAGTCGGGCTGGGACACCGACCAGTTCCCCAACAACGTGCCGGAGATGGCGCTCGCCTATTATCAGGTCCTCCAGGCCGGCGGCTTCAAGACCGGCGGCACCAATTTCGACGCCAAGCTGCGCCGCCAGTCGCTCGACCCGCAGGACCTGCTGATCGGTCATATCGGCGGCATGGATTCCTGTGCGCGTGGCCTGAAGGCGGCAGCCCGCATGGTCGAGGACAAGGCGCTGTCGGGTCCGCTCGCCGAGCGCTATGCCGGCTGGAACAGCACCGAGGCCAAGGCGATGCTCTCGGGCAAGCGGACGCTGGAAGAGATCGCCGAGCGCGTGGTGAAAAAGAAGATCGAACCGCAGCCGCGCTCCGGCCGTCAGGAACTGCTCGAAAACATCGTCAACCGCTACGTCTGATGTTGTTTGGCCGCCGGCAATCCAGGCCGGCGGCCATGTGATGCGAAAAAGCTTGGCGCGCGGAAACCTTTTGCGCGCCATGCTGAAACCCACGACAAGGTTTTGCCCCCAGCGCCCCTCAATCGCCCAGCTCTTGCCTTCAAACTGCCGTCACGAATCTCGTATAGATATTGCTCGTGGCGGGAGAGGAAGAAGGAGGCGAACCGATATGCAGAACGAACGTGAAATCGACGCCCTGCTCTCACCTGGCGAGGCCGGATCGATCATCGACCGGCTGATGGCAATGCCGCATCCAAAGCAAGGCGCACGCAGCACCAATGAATGGGACCGCGCCGTTGCCAGCCGCTTCGAGACCCATCTCGCGCGGCAGATGCGCTCGCAGATCGATGGCGGCAGCGACCGCCAGAATGCGGCATAAACCTCTATCCGTGCATGTCGTTGCCCCAAAACCGCTACACGCTTTTGGGCGACCTGCACTACAGCATGTCGCGGCGAATAGGATTCGCCCGACCTGCTGTAAGTTTCTGATTTTATGCATGTCGTTATCCCGGAACCGAGGACACTTCCGAGCGACATGCATTAACCCCGGCGAAGCCTGACAGGGGCTTCGCCAAAGGCTCTTGAAAACGCCCTGGAAAAGGCCGCGGCAGACGAGAACCCCGTCCGCCCGGCGATATCCGCCATGGCGATTCGCGTGTCGACCACGAGCCGGCGCGCGGCACCCAGGCGCAGCCTGAGATAGTAGGCGCCCGGCGTCTCGCCGATCGACTTGCGAAAGATGCTTTCCAGCGTCCGCGCCGTCACGCCGGCTCGTTTGGCAACCGCCTCGACGGTCAACGGCCGATCGACATGCGCTTCCATCAGCCGGATGGCTTGTGCCAACCGTGGATCGTAGCCGTCGAGCCGGCCGAGCGAGACCAGCGGCTGGGCATCGGTCGCGGCCCGGGCCTGGTCGTAGATGAAGACGCTGGCGACATCGAGCGCCACCGCCATGCCGAGCCGCGTGCGAATGAGGTGAAGCATCAGGTCGAAGGTCGGCGAGGCACCGCCCGAGGTGAAGACTGGCCCGTCGATGACATAGCGGTCCGGCCGGACATCGACACCGGGGAAGGCCGAGGCAAAATCCTCCATGTCCTCCCAATGGGTGGTGGCGCTGCGGCCTTCAAGCAGGCCGGCGCGCGCCACCAGCCAGGTGCCGGCCTCGACGCCGCCGCACGCGCGGGCCGCTCGCGCCGCCCTCCGCAAAGCTGAGAGCAGAGCCGATGTGGCGTAGTTCTGGGTGCCGAAACCGGCCACGACGACGAGAACGTCGGTCGGCTCTGCCGCGTCGAAACGGCCGCTGACCGCCACCGGCAGGCCACAGGTGGTGACCGGCGCCTCGCCTGTCACCGAGACCAGTTTGAAGTCGAACAGGGTCTCGCCGGAAATGCGGTTGGCAGCGCGCAGCGGGTCGACGGCCGAGGCGACGCACATGATCGACGAGCCGGAAAACACCAGCAGCGTCACCTTGAGCGGCGTGCGCTCGGCGCGAAAGATATCAGGTTTTTCGCTTTTAATCATATCGCCTTCGTAAAACGCAAAGCAGCTTTGATCAAGTCGAGCGATGCTAGCGGCTGTTTCGAATGGGAGGAGAGTTTCGATGCCGCTCGCGATGAACCGTGAGGTTTTCATTACCTGTGCCGTGACCGGATCCGGCGGCTCGCAGGACCGCTCCCCGCATGTGCCGCGCTCGCCCAAGCAGATCGCCGATTCGGCGATCGACGCGGCCAAGGCGGGTGCTGCAATCGTCCATTGCCATGTGCGCGACCCCGAAACCGGCAAGCCCAGGCGCGACGTGCATCTCTACCGCGAGGTGACCGAGCGTATCCGCGCGGCGGACGTCGACGTCATCCTGAACCTCACCGCCGGCATGGGCGGCGACATGGTGTTCGGCTCGCCGGAAGCGCCGCTGCCGCTCAACGAAAAAGGCACCGACATGGGCGGCGCCACCAACCGCATGGAGCATGTGCGCCAGTGCCTGCCGGAAATCTGCACGCTCGACTGCGGCACCATGAATTTCGCCGAGGCCGACTATGTCATGACCAACACGCCCGGCATGCTGCGCGCGATGGGCGGCATGATGACGGCGCTCGGCGTCAAGCCCGAGATCGAAGCCTTCGACGCCGGGCATCTCTGGTTCGCCAAGCAGCTGGTCGAGGAAAAGGTGCTGAACCCCGACGCGCTGGTGCAGCTTTGCATGGGCGTGCCATGGGGTGCGCCCGACGACCTCAACACCTTCATGGCGATGGTCAACAACGTGCCGTCGGCCTGGAACTGGTCGGCTTTCGCGATCGGCCGCAACCAGATGGCCTATGTAGCGGCGGCGGTGCTCGCCGGCGGCAATGTCCGCGTCGGCCTCGAAGACAATCTGTGGCTCGACAAGGGCGTGCTGGCGACCAATGCGCAGCTGGTCGAGCGCGCCGCCTCCATCGTCACCAATCTCGGCGCCAGGATTTTGGGACCGGAAGAAGTGCGCAAAAAGCTCAACCTGACCAAGCGAGCGCCGATAGCGGCATGAGCATGATCCCGAAAAGTGGGAACCGGTTTTCGGATAAGATCATGTTCAAACAAGAAGATTATTCGCAGGGAGGGTTGATATGACTACCGTCAAATTCACCGCGATGAAGGATGGCGACAGGGACGACTACGAGTTCCTGACCGCCCATGAAATCGACTATGCGGCCAGGACCGGCGAGCGGCTGCTCGACGCCCTGGTGCAGCTCGACGAGGGCCTGTCCGGCTACAAGATCACTCGGCTCGGGCATTCGCTGCAGGCGGCAACGCGCGCCTGGCGCGATGGCGCCGACACCGACTGGATCGCCTGTGCGCTGCTGCACGACATCGGCGACATCTACGCGCCCTACAATCATGACGAATACGCCGCGTCGATCCTGAAGCCCTTCGTGCGGGAGCAATGCACCTGGGTGGTGGAGAAGCATGGCGATTTCCAGCGCCTCTATTACGCCCATCATCTCGGCGGCAACCGCCATGCGCGCGACCGCTTCGCCGGCCATGCCTATTTCGACGATTGCGATGCGTTTTGCGAGCGCTGGGACCAGTCGAGCTTCGATCCCGACTATGACACGCTGCCGATCGAATTCTTCCGGCCCTTCGTGCTCGAAGTCTTCGCTCGTAAGGCCTACGACCCATCAGTCATCCGCGCCGGCGAGCGCGTGCCTCTCACCGATCCCGAAACCGCCAGGACAAGAACCGGAGCCTCTCAATGAGCATCATCAACAAGGCGGCCGCCATTGGCGGCGGCGTCATCGGCGCCGGCTGGGTCGCGCGGCTGCTCTTGAACGGCATCGACGTCTCGATCTTCGATCCCGACCCGGAGGCCTCGCGCAAGGTCTCGGAAGTGATGAAGGGCGCACGCCGCGCCTACAAGCAGATGGTTCCCGGCGGTCTGCCCAAAGAGGGCAAGCTGACCTTCGCCAAGACGATCGCCGAAGCGGTGGCCGATGCCGATTTCATCCAGGAAAGCGTGCCGGAACGGCTCGACCTCAAGCACAAGGTGCTGGCCGAGATCGACACCCACGCGCCGGCCAACGCCATTGTCGGCTCCTCGACCTCCGGCATCAAGCCGACCGACATGCAGGTGGCGATGAAGAAGCATCCGGAGCGGCTGGTCGTCGGCCATCCGTTCAACCCGGTCTATCTGCTGCCGCTGGTCGAGATCGTCGGTGGCGACCAGACCTTCCCCGAGGCAATCGAGGTCGCCAAGGAAATCTACGCCTCGATCGGCATGAAGCCGGTCGTCATCCGCAAGGAGATCGAGGCCTTCGTCGGCGACCGCCTGCTCGAAGCCGCCTGGCGCGAGGCGCTATGGCTGATCAAGGACGGCATCTGCACGGTCGAGGAACTCGACGACATCATGCGCTATGGTTTCGGCCTGCGCTGGGCGCAGATGGGCATGTTCCAGGTCTACCGCGTCGCCGGCGGCGAAGCCGGCATGCGCCACTTCATGGCGCAGTTCGGACCCTGCCTGAAATGGCCGTGGACCAAGCTGATGGACGTGCCGGAATTCAACGACGAGCTGGTCGACCTGATCGCCACCCAGTCGGACGATCAGGCGCACGGCCTGTCGATCCGCGAGCTGGAAAAGATCCGCGACGACAACCTGGTCGCGATCATGGATGCGCTGTCGAAGCAGAACAAGGGCAAGGGCTGGGGCGCCGGCGCGCTGCACAAGGACTATACCAGACAGCTCGCCAAGCTCGCGGCGAAGAAGCCCGTGGCTTCAAAGGCAGCGGAAAAGGCCAGGGCCGCCAAGCCGGTGAAGAAAGCCGAAAGGCCGAAGAAAAAGAAGAAGGGCTGAGACCATGGATTTCGGTCTTTCGGAAGAGCAGAAGCTCATTGTCGAGACGACGCGCGCCTTCGTCGAGAACGAGCTTTATCCGCATGAACGCGAGGTCGAGCGCACCGGTGTGCTGCGCCGCGATCTGATCGAGGAGATCAAGGCCAAGGCGATCGAGGCCGGGCTCTATGCGGCCAACATGCCGGCCGATGTCGGCGGCGCGGGGCTCGATACGGTGACCTGGCTGCTTTACGAAAAGGAGCTCGGCCGGGCCAATTACGCGCTGCACTGGACCTGCGTGGCGCGTCCCTCCAATATTCTGCTCGCCGGCACGCCGGAGCAGCGCGAAAAGTATCTTTTCCCCTGCATCCGTGGTGAGAAATGGGACTGCCTGGCGATGACCGAGCCGGGGGCCGGCTCCGACCTGCGCGGCATGAAGGCAACCGCCGTGCAGGACGGCGACGACTGGGTGCTGAACGGCACCAAGCATTTTATCTCGCATGCCGATCTTGCCGATTTCGCCATCGTCTTCATGGCCTCGGGCGAAGAGGATTCACCGCGTGGAAAACGCAAGAAGATCACCGCGTTCTTCGTCGACAAGGGCACCAAGGGCTTTACGGTGCGAGACGGCTATCGCAACGTCTCGCATCGTGGCTACACCAACGCCATCCTCGAATTCGACGACTGCCGGCTGCCGGCAAGCCAAGTGCTCGGCGAGGTCCACAAGGGCTTCGACGTCGCCAATTCATGGCTCGGCGCCACGCGCCTGCAGGTCGGCGCCACCTGCCTCGGCCGCGCCGAGCGGGCGCTTGGCCATGCCGTCGAATACGCCGCGCAGCGCCAGCAGTTCGGCCAGCAGATCGGCAAGTTCCAGGGCGTGTCGTTCAAGCTCGCCGACATGGCGACGGAACTCAAGGCCGCCGACCTGATGGTGTTCGAAGCCGGCTGGAAGTACGATCAGGGCACCGTCACCGACCAGGACATGGCCATGGCCAAGCTGAAGGCCACCGAAATGCTCGCCTTCGTCGCCGACGAGGCGATCCAGATCCATGGCGGCATGGGGCTGATGGACGACCTGCCGCTGGAACGCATCTGGCGCGATGCCCGCGTCGAGCGCATCTGGGAAGGCACTTCGGAGATTCAGCGACATATTATTTCGCGGGCGCTGCTGCGTCCGTTCGGCGCTTAGAGCATGATAGCCAAAGCCGGCATCCGGTTTTGTCGGGCAAACGAGATCGTTTGTCCTGAGATCGCGCTCAAACGAAAAGATGACCATGCATAAACTCGAACGTCTCCTGCGCCCGAAATCGATCGCCGTGTTCGGCGGCGTGCAGGCCGCCGCCGTCGTCGCGCAATCGATCAAGATGGGCTTTGCCGGCGAGATCTGGCCGGTACACCCGACCAAGGACGAGGTTGCCGGACGCAAGGCTTACCGCTCGGTCGCGGATCTGCCTGGCGCGCCCGACGCGGCCTTTGTCGGTGTCAACCGGCACCTGACCATCGAGGTGATCAAGGCGCTCGCCGAGCGCGGCGCCGGCGGCGCCGTCTGCTTTGCCGCCGGCTTCCTCGAAACCGAAGCCTATGACGAGGATGGCGAACGGCTGCAAGGCGAACTGGTCGCCGCCGCCGGCCAAATGCCGATCATCGGGCCGAATTGCTACGGGCTCATCAACTATGCCGACGGTGCGCTGCTTTGGCCCGACCAGCATGGCGGCATCAGGCTGGATGAGGGCGGCAAGGGCGTCGCCATCATCACCCAGTCGTCCAACATCGCCATCAACATGACGATGCAGAAGCGCGGCCTGCCGATCGCCTTCCTGATGACCGCCGGCAACCAGGCGCAGACCGGCTTGTCCGAAATGGCGCTCGGCCTGATCGAGGACGAACGCGTGACGTCGCTTGGACTGCACATCGAGGCCTTCGATTCGGTAGCCGGCTTCGAGCGTCTGGCGGCCAGGGCGCGGGAGCTGAAGAAACCGATCATCGCCATGAAGGTCGGCCGCTCCGAACAGGCGCGGCAGGCGACGGTCTCGCACACCGCCTCGCTTGCCGGCTCGGACGCGGCCTCGGGCGCCTTCCTGAGGCGGCTCGGCATTGCGCGTGTCGATTCCATCCCCGCCTTCATCGAGGCGCTGAAGCTGCTGCACATCACCGGCCCGCTGCCCGGCTACAGGCTCTCATCGATGAGCTGTTCGGGCGGCGAGGCGTCGGTCATGGCCGACAGCGCCGAAGGGCGCTGGGTCAACTTCCCGGTGCTGACGGACACCCATCGCGCCCATGTCAAATCGACGCTCGGGCCGCTGGTCGCGGTGGCCAACCCGCTCGACTACCACACCTTCATTTGGAACAACGAGCCGGCGATGACCGCCACCTTCACCGCCATGGTGTCGGGCGGCTTCGACCTCAACATGCTGGTGCTCGATTTTCCGCGCCCCGACCGCTGCACGGTGACCGACTGGTGGGCGACGCTGCGCGCCTTCGAATCGGCGCTGAAGACCAACAATGCGCATGGCGCGATCGTTTCCTCGCTGCCGGAGAACCTGCCGGAGGAATACACCGCCGAGTTGATGGCGCGGGGCATGGTGCCGCTGTTCGGCATTTCCGAGGCGATGGACGCCGCGCAGGCGGCGGCCTTCATCGGCTGGGCCTGGCGCGAACCGCAGGCGCAGCCAGTGGATACGAGGGCTGCCGGCGCATCCGATGCGCCGCGCGTTACGCCTGACGAAGCCGAAGCCAAGGCGCGGCTGATCAAGGCCGGGCTTCCCGTGCCGAAAGGCGAGCGGGCCGGCAATGCGGTCGAGGCGGTGATCTCGTCCATGGCGCTCGGCTTCCCCGTCGCCCTAAAGGCGCTGGGTGTCACCCACAAGTCCGAGGTCGGCGCCGTCAGGCTCACCCTCAAGGACGCCGAATCGGTCAGCACGGCGGCGCATGACCTCTTGCCGCTCGGCACCGGGCTCTATGTCGAGCGCATGGTGCGCGACGGCGTTGCCGAACTGATCGTCGGCTTCACCCGCGACCCGATGTTCGGCGCTGTCATGACCCTGGGCACCGGCGGCGTGCTGGTCGAATTGCTGCGCGACAGCGTCACGCTGATGCTGCCGGCGACTCGCGACGACATCGAGGCCGCGCTGCGCGGGCTGAAACTGTTCCCGCTGCTCGAAGGCTATCGCGGCCGGCCGAAGGCCGATGTCCAGGCTGCTATCGACGCCATCGCGGGCATCGCCGGCTTCGTGCAGGAGAATGCCGGCGAGATCGAGGAACTCGACATCAATCCGCTGATCGTCTGCACGCAGGGCAAGGGCGCCTGGATTGCCGACGCGCTGCTGGTGCTGGGAGAAAACAAGAATGTCTGATGTCATTTCGACCCGCCGCGAAGGCACCATCCTGGAGGTCACGCTCGACCGCCCCAAGGCCAACGCGATCGACCTGAAGACATCGCGGCTGATGGGCGAGACCTTCAAGGCGTTCCGCGACGATCCGGAGTTGCGCGTCGCCATCGTCAAGACCGCGGGCGACAAGTTCTTCTGCGCCGGATGGGACTTGAAGGCCGCCGCCGGCGGCGACCCGGTCGATGGTGACTATGGCGTCGGCGGCTTTGCCGGCCTGCAGGAACTGCGCGACCTGAACAAGCCGGTCATCGCCTGCGTCAACGGCATGGCGGTGGGCGGTGGCTTCGAGCTGGCGCTGTCCTGCGACCTCATCTACGCGTCCGATCATTCCTCCTTCGCGCTGCCCGAGATCCGCGCCGGCACGCTTGCCGATGCCGCGACGATCAAGCTGCCGAAGCGAATCCCCTATCATGTCGCCATGGATCTGCTGCTCACCGGCCGCTGGATGGATGTCGCCGAGGCGCATCGCTGGGGCCTGGTCAACGAGGTGCTGCCCAAGGAAAAGCTCGAGGACCGCGTCTGGGAAATCGCGCGCCTGCTCGCCAGCGGCCCGCCGCTGGTCTTCGCAGCGATCAAGGAGACGGCGCGGGTGGCGGAATCGCTGACCTTCCAGGAGGCGATGAACAAGGTAACGCGCCGGCAGTTGCCGACGGTCGACGCGCTTTATGGCTCGGAGGACGGTATGGAGGGTTTCCGCGCTTTCGCGGAGAAGCGCGAGCCTGTGTGGAAGGGGAAGTGACACTGGAGATGATCGCGCCAGGCACCCCCCTCTGTCCTGCCGGACCCGGCCCTTCGCTGTCGCTCCGGGCGTTCGTCATTCGGAAAGCCAAGCAATTGGCTTTCCGTCCGCTTCGCGGACCACTCCTCACCCCCCGCAAGGGAGGAGATTGGCAACTTCAACAGCGCCGCCTTTCCTCGAACGTTGAAGATTGGCGAAAGCCGAGACGACATCCGATCTCCCCCCTAGAGGGGGAGATGGCCGGCAGGCCAGAGGGGGGCGCCTGGGCGCATTCGTTGCAGTTCGGTCTCCCTTCATGACCGACTACAAAACCCTCATCGACGCCGAAACCTGGGCCTTCATCGAGCGGACCAACTCCTACTATCCGCCCGATACGATCGACTACACGATTGCCCAGCAGCGCGAGATCTATGACCGCATGTGCCGTGAGTTCTTTGCCGGCTATCCGCAAGGCGTGGCGGCCGAGACGACCGCCATCACTACACCCTCACACAACATCCCGATCCGCATCTATCGCAACGCGACGCCGGACCATGCTGCCATGGTGCTCTATATCCATGGCGGTGGCTTCATCCTCGGCGGGCTGGACAGCCATGACGATGTCTGCGCCGAGCTTTGCGGCCGCACCGGTCATGAGGTGGTCTCGGTCGATTACCGGCTGGCGCCGGAACATCTGCATCCAGCCGCTTTCGATGATGCGATGAGCGCCTTCGAATGGGCCGCAGGGAGCTACGACCGCCCGGTGGTGCTGTGCGGCGACAGCGCCGGCGGCAATCTATGCGCGGCCGTTGCGCACGCGACGCGTGGCCATGCGAAGAAGCCGATCGGCCAGGTGCTGATCTATCCCGGTCTCGGCGGCGATCGCTCGCGCGGCTCCTATGTGAGGCATGCCGAAGCGCCGATGCTGACGGTGCGCGACCTTGAATTCTACAAGCACATCCGCACCGGGGGTGTGGATCAGACCGGTGACATCACGCTGTCGCCGCTGGCCGATGCCGATTTCGCCAACCTGCCGCCGACCGTGCTGATTACCGCCGAGTGCGACCCGCTGTCGTCCGATGGCGAGGCTTATCGCGACCGCATCGTCGCGGCAGGCGGGCGCGCCGCCTGGTTCGAGGAACCCGGCCTGGTGCATGGCTATCTCAGGGCCCGGCACAGCGTCGGCCGCGCCCGCGCCAGCTTCACCCGTATCGTCGACGCCGTGGCCACGCTCGGAAAAGGCGGCTGGACCTGGTAGAGGTAACGGCCGTGCCGCTCAGGACGCCTTGGCCAGAAAACTCTGATAGTCCGATTTCGCCTGCAGCAGGCGCAGCACGTTCTCGCGCGAGCCGCGGACATGGGCGCGGGCCAGGGCGCCGGCCTTGACCGCGTCGCCGGCGCAGATCGCCTCGACGATCTCGGTATGCTCGTCGCGGGCGATCTTCCATTCATCGAGCCACAAGAGTTCGGTCCAGACATAATGCTGGCACTTGTCGAGGATGCCGCACAGCATGCCGTGCAGCATCGCATTGCCGCTGATTTCGGCAATGACGCGGTGCAGGTCGATGCCGACTTCCAGTTCCTGGAATTTTTCGCGCGTCGTGCGATCGGGAATGGCGGCCAGCCGCTCGCATTCGGCCAGCATGGCGCGCAGCCGCGCCTTGTCCTTCTCGGTCGCGGCGGCCGCCGCCAATTCCGTCGCATGGCCGTCGAGCAGTTCACGGATGTCGAAGGCCTCGCGGAACATATTGATGTCGAACTCGGTGACGGCATAGCCCTGGCGCGGCCGGCCGGTGACCAGCCCGTCGCGCTCGAGGCGGTTGAAAGCCTCGCGCACGGGCGTGCGGCTGACATTGAGTTTTGCCGCGACGTCGCTTTCGGTGACGCGCGAGCCCGGCGGAATCTGGCCGGTCACGATCATCGCCTTGAGCGCGGAATAGACCGAGTCGCGCAGGGTGTTTTTGGTTTCCTTGGCCAAGTTCCGTTCCCAGTTCTCCGGCCGCTTTGGCCAGGCATTGCCTCGTTTGTAGTTGCAGTCGGCCCAATTTGCTACGCCCTGCGGCGCCGTCCCCACCGTCCAACTGATCGCGCCCATCGCAGTTGACAACACCGATCTCTCGGCTACATTGCAAATTGTATACAAAATCGCATGCCAAATCAAAAATAAATGGGAACACCGGTCGGAGAACCGAAATGAACAGGACCACCAGCTTTAGAACTTTCGCGATAGCCGGCCTCCTTGCCTCCGTGGCAGTGCCCGCCGTCGCCGCCGACACGATCACCGTCGCCTCGTGGGGCGGCACCTACCAGGAGGCCGAGACCAAGGCCTTCTTCAAACCGACCGCCGATGCGCTCGGCATCACCATCAAGGAAGACACCACCAACGGCCTCGACGACGTGCGCCTGCAGGTGACCGGCAATGCCGTGAAATGGGACATCACAGAGCTCGGCGCCGACGAATGCGCTCGCGGCTCGAAGGAAGGCCTGTTCGAGAAGCTGGATTACGGCGTCATCGACAAGAGCGGCATCAACCCGAAGCTGGTGCATGACGACTGGGTCGGCATTTCCTACACCTCCGTGGTGCTGATCTACCGGACCGACGTCTTCGGCGACAAGGGCCCGAAGACATGGGCCGACTTCTGGAACGTGGAAAAATTCCCGGGACGGCGCGCGCTGAGCAGCAGCCAGGCAACGGAGACGCTGAGCGTCGCCGCGCTCGCCTCCGGCCTGCCGATCGACAAGGTCTATCCCGTCGACATCGACGGGGCGCTGAAATCGGTCGACAAGATCCGCGGCCATGTCGATGCCTGGTGGACGTCGGGCGCCCAGGCCATGCAGCTGGTGAAGGATGGCGAAGTCGACATGGCGAGCATCTGGAATGGACGCGCCGGCACCCTGAAAAAGGCAGGCGCGCCGGTCAGCTTCTCCTTCGACCAGGGCGTGCTCACCGCCGACTGCATGGTCATCCCCAAGGGCGCCAAGAACAAGGAAGCGGCGATGAAGGCGCTGGCCATGTTCGTCAGCCCGCAGCTGCAGGCTAATCTGCCGCTCTATGTCGACAATGGGCCGGTCAACGAGAAGGCTTTCGAGACCGGCAAGATCCCGCCGGAACGGATCAAAGACATCAACTCGGCGCCGGAGAACGTCAAGAAGCAGGTGTTGCAGGATGCCGGGTTCTGGCGCGACACCCTCGTCGAGGCGACGGAAAAGTTCAACAATCTGATCCAGCAATAGGCCGGAACCCTGACATTGCGGGCGGGGCAAACGCCGCCCGCTCCTTCAGTCTCTGCCCGGGAGAAAACGATCTTGTCCATTGCACCATCCGCGCTGCCGATCAGCATGCGCCGGATCGAGAAACGATTTGGCAGCGTGCCGGTGCTGCGCGACCTGAACCTTGATGTCGAGGCCGGTGAGTTCCTGACGCTGCTCGGCCCCTCCGGATCGGGAAAGACGACGCTGCTGATGATCCTGGCCGGTTTCGTCAGAGCCAATGGCGGGAGCATCAAGGTCGGCGGCGACGAGATCATCACCACGCCGCCGCACAGGCGCAACATCGGCATGGTGTTCCAGAACTATGCGCTGTTTCCGCATATGAATGTCTTCCACAACATCGCCTTCCCGCTGAAGCAACGCGGCGTCGCGGCCGCCGAGACGGCTCAGCGGGTGGAGAAGGTGCTGGAACTGGTGAAACTGCAGGGCCTGGGCGAGCGCCGCGTCGACCAGCTTTCCGGCGGCCAGCGCCAGCGCGTGGCACTGGCGCGCGCCATCGTCTTCGAGCCGCGCATCGTCTTGATGGACGAACCGCTGTCGGCGCTCGACAAGGGCCTGCGCGAGCATATGCAGATCGAACTGCGCGCGCTTCATCGCCGTCTTGGCATGACCACGGTCTATGTCACGCACGACCAGCGCGAAGCCATCACCATGTCGGACCGCATCGCCGTCATGAACGGCGGGCGCATCGAACAGCTCGACCGTCCCGAGACCCTCTATGCCGCGCCGAAGACGCAATTCGTGGCCGGCTTCATCGGCGAATCGAATTTCATCCCGGTCGAAAGCCGCAACGGGTCGGTTTGGTATCAGGACAGGCAGATACAGACCGGCGCACCGACACCGCCGGCGGGTCCGCATCTGATGGTGGTGCGACCGGAAAAGCTGCGGCTGGTCATGGCAGGCGAGCCGTCGACCGGCATTAATATGCTCGATGCGACGGTCAGCGACATCATCTACCAGGGCGACAGTTTCGTCTGCTACGCCAGCCTGCGCGACGGCCGCCAGCTGACGCTACGCGATTATTGCCGCAGCGATGTGCTCGCGAGGCTGCCCGCGCCCGGCCAGCCGATCATGCTCGGCCTCGATGCGAAGGACACGATCCTGGTGGCGGCCGAGGGATGAGCGCGCAATCCGCCCTGCTGAACGAGATTGCCGGCCCGTCGGGGCAGGACCTGAACGCGCGGGCTCTGCGCGCGGATGCGCGGCGCGAGTCGCTGCGGCTGCTGGCGCTGCTGGCGCCCAGCCTGTTCCTTGTCTGCGCCATCATCATCGTGCCGATCGGCTGGCTGTTCTGGCTGTCGCTGTTCGACGAGACCGGCGCCTTCAGCGCCGCCAATTACGCGCGTTTCTTCGAGCAGGCCTCCTATATCAAGACCTTCATCACCACCTTCAAGGTGGCCTTCATCGTCACCGGCGCCTGCGTGCTGCTGGGTTATCCGCTGGCCTACATGCTGTCGCAGCTGCCGCGCCGGGCGGCCTCGATCTGCCTGATCTTCGTCATCCTGCCGTTCTGGACCTCGGTGCTGGTGCGCACCTATGCCTGGCTGGTGATCCTGCAGCGCAAGGGCTTGATCAACAACTGGCTGATCGATCTCGGCGTGATCAGCCGGCCGCTGTCGCTCGCCAACAATCTTTCCGGGGTGGTCATCGGCATGGCGCACATATTGCTGCCGTTTCTCGTTTTGCCGCTCTACGCCTCGATGAAGACCATCGACACCGACTGCCTGCGCGCCGGAATGAATCTCGGCGCCGGCCCGGCCGCCACCTTCCGCCAGATCTTCTTTCCGCTGTCGCTGCCCGGCCTTGCGTCCGGCGTGGTCATCGTCTTCGTGCTCTGCCTCGGTTTCTTCGTCACGCCGGCGCTGATGGGTGGCGGCAAGGTGGTGATGTGGGCGATGCGCATGGAACAGACCACCAGCCTCTATTCCAACTGGGGCGCCGGTGCGGCGCTCGGCGTGGTGCTGCTGGTGGTCACGCTGGCGCTTCTCGGTCTGTTCCAGTGGCTGCTCGGCGCGCGCGCCACGGGCGTATGGAGTTCGCGATGAGTGACAGTGTCGGCCTGCCGATCTCACACCGGCAACGCCTGTGGCTCTACGGCCTCGGCGGCCTCGTGCTTGCCTTCCTGATCGCGCCATCGGTCATCATCGTCATCATGTCGTTTTCGGATTCGACGCTGCTGCAGTTCCCGCCGCAGCAATGGTCGCTGCGCTGGTACGAAAGCTATTTCCAGTCGCTGGAATGGCGTGACGCCACCATCGTGTCGGTGAAGGTCGCTGTCATGACTGCGCTGGTGGCGACGCCGCTCGGCACCGCGGCGGCCTATGCGATCAACCGGGGCACTCTGCGCTTCAACGGCGCCATCAACGCGCTGCTCACGGCATCGCTGATCATCCCGGTGATCCTGGTCGGCATCGGCACCTTCTTCCTCTATGCGCGCATCGGCCTCAACAACACACTGACCGGCCTGGTCATCGCCCATACGGTGCAGGCGCTGCCGCTGGTGGTGCTGACGGTGCTGTCGGGCCTGCGCTCCTACGACATGAACCAGGAGCGCGTGGCGCGCAGCCTGGGCGCGGGGCGCATCGCGGCGTTCTGGCAGGTGACGATGCCGCAGATCCGCTTCTCGATCGTCTCTGGGGCGCTGTTTGCCTTCATCACCTCCTTCGACGAAGTTGTCGTCTCGCTGTTCATCTCGGGCGGCGACACCACGACCTTGACGCGCCGCATGTTCAACGCGCTGCGCGACCAGATCGACCCGACCATCGCCGCCATCTCGACCTGCCTGATCGTGCTGTCGGTCCTGCTGTTGTCGCTGGCGCAGATCTTCGGCCGGCGGCATTGATTTCATCGGACCCATTCGCTTCAAGTGCCTCAAGGATATCCAGACCAAAATGCGTGATTTCCAGTTTCCCGGCCGCTCGCCGGTTCGTGCCACCGAAGCGATTGCCGCGACATCGCATCCGCTCGCGACGCTTGCGGCCGTCGAGATGCTGCGCGCCGGCGGCAATGCCATGGATGCCGCCATCTGCGCGGCCGCCGTGCAGGGCGTGGTCGAGCCGCAATCGACCGGGATAGGCGGCGATTGCTTTGTCCTCTATTGCCCCAACGGACAAAGCGAGGTGCTGGCTTTCAACGGCTCCGGCCGGGCGCCGGCGGCCGCGACCGTCGACTGGTATCTGGAAAAAGGCTTTGACCGCATCCCGCTGCAGGGCCCGCATGCCGTCACCGTGCCAGGCGCCATCGACGCATGGTGCCGGCTGCTGGAGGACCATGGCCGCAAGGGCATCGCCGAGGTGCTGGCGCCAGCGATCCACTATGCCGAGAACGGCTATGTCGTGCACGACCGCGTCGCCTTCGACTGGGCCGACCCGGAAATCGATCTTTCCGCCGACGAACATTGCGCGCGCATCTTCCTGCCGGGCGGCACCGTGCCGAAGGCTGGCGACGTGCATCGGCAGCCGGAGCTTGCCGCGACATTGCGGATCATTGCCAAACAGGGCCGCGCCGGTTTCTACGAAGGCGCGGTCGCCGACGACATGGTGCGCCGGCTCAAGGAATTGGGCGGACTGCATTCGCATGAGGATTTCGCCGCGACCCGGGGCGACTACGTGGCGCCGGTCAGCGTCAGCTATGGCGGCCACGAGATCCACCAGATGCCGCCGAACAACCAGGGGCTGACGGCGCTCTTGATGCTGAATGTGCTGTCGGGCTTCAAGCTCGGCGAGCTCGACCCGAACGGCGCCGAGCGCCTGCACCTGGAGATCGAAGCCGGGCGGTTGGCCTATCGCGACCGCGATCGTTTCGTCGGCGACCAGGACCGTGTCCCGGTGCCGGTGAGGGAGCTCCTGTCGGCCGCCTATGCCGATCGGCTGCGCACCGAGATCGATCGCGAGCGCGCCATGACCCATCTTCCGGATGTCCAGCTGCCCGGCAGCGACACGGTCTACATCTCGGTTGTCGACCGAGACCGCAACGCGGTCTCGTTCATCAACTCGACCTATTATTCGTTCGGCAGCGGCGTCGTCGGCCCGAAGACCGGCGTGGTGCTGCAGAACCGCGGCTCGAGCTTCCGCCTCGATCCGGTACACCCCAACGCGATCGGGCCCGGCAAGCGGCCGATGCATACGATCATGCCTGGCATGGCGACGCGGAACGGTCGCGTGGTGATGCCGTTTGGCGTCATGGGCGGCGGCTACCAGCCGTTCGGCCATGTCCACCTTTTGACCAACATGATCGATTTCGGCATGGACCCGCAGCAGGCGCTCGACGCGCCGCGCGTGTTCTACAATGATGGCATGGTGGAAGCCGAGCGCAACGTGCCCATTGAGGCCGTCGAAGGCCTGCGCCGGCGCGGCCACGCCATCACCGAGCCGCACCACCCGCTCGGCGGCGGCCAGGCGGTGCTGATCGACTGGGAAAAGGGAACGCTGACGGGGGCCTCGGACCCGCGCAAGGATGGGATGGCGCTGGGGTATTGAGGGATGGGCGCGGCGGGCAGTGCGGAAATTGACGGGGCCTCAATTCAAGTTTGGCCTTCCTTTTCAGGCGCTGACGCTGCCCCTCACCTGCCTGCCGGCATCCTCTCCCCGTATAGTGACGGGGAGAGGGGCGCGCCGGTCCCTCGGCGCTTTCTTGGCCACGCAGGCAGTTGGCGAAGCCATCGACAACAGCCCCTTTCTCCCCGTCACTATACGGGGAGAAATGCCCGGCAGGGCAATGAGGGGCGGTGCCAACATAGACAATTGGCCCGCTGGACTTTCACAAGCAGTCACATGAAACATAGCCGGTGACCATGACCCAAAATCACCCAGACCTCTCCCGCCGCCTCGTCGCCGGCGCCGACGATGCCCCCGCCATCCTGGCGCCCGACAGACCCACACTGACCCATGGCGGCCTGCGCGCGCTGATCGCCGCCACGGCTACACAGCTCCACGCGCTCGGTATCGGCGGGGGCGACCGTGTCGCGATCGTGCTGCCGAACGGGCCGGAGATGGCGACGGCCTTCATCGCGGTCGCTGCCACGGCCTCGACGGCGCCGCTCAATCCCGCTTACCGGGCCGACGAACTCGATTTCTACCTGACCGACATCGGCGCCAAGGCGATCCTGGTCGCGGAGAACGAGACCGGCCCGGCGGTGACCGTGGCCGTGCGCCTCGGCATCGGCGTGCTTCGCCTCATCGTGCCTGCTGGCGCGCCTGCCGGCACCTTCGCCATCGAGGGCACGGCGGTCGGACCGCAAGCGGCGCCCGACATGGCCGGGGACGACGACATCGCGCTGCTGCTGCACACGTCGGGCACCACGTCGCGCCCAAAGCTGGTGCCGCTCAGCCATGCCAATGTCGCGGCCTCCGCCCGCCATATCGGCGCGACGCTTGGCCTGACGGCGGATGACCGCTGCCTCAACATCATGCCGCTTTTCCACATCCATGGGCTGATCGCGGCGGTGCTGTCGTCGCTGGCATCAGGCGGCAGCATCTATTGCACGCCGGGCTTCAACGCGCTGCGCTTCTTCCAGTGGCTGGGCGACGCGAAACCGAGTTGGTACACGGCGGTGCCGACCATGCACCAGGCGATCCTGGCGCGCGCCGCGCGCAATGCCGAAGCGCTGGCGGAGGCACGCCTGCGCTTCATCCGCTCGTCCTCGGCATCGCTGCCGGCGCAGGTGATGGCCGAACTCGAGGCGACCTTCGGCTGCCCCGTGATCGAGTCCTATGGCATGACCGAGGCCGCGCACCAGATGGCGTCGAACCGTCTGCCGCCGGGCCTGCGCAAGCCGGGCAGCGTCGGTGCGGCGGGCGGGCCGGAAGTGGCGGTCATGGCTCTGGATGGCCGGCTGATGCAGGCCGGCGAGACCGGCGAAATCGTCATTCGCGGACCCAATGTCACGTCAGGCTACGAGAAGAACCCGGACGCCAACGCCACCGCCTTCGCGCATGGCTGGTTCCACACCGGCGACCAGGGCGTGCTCGACGAGGACGGTTATCTCCGCGTCACCGGCCGGCTGAAGGAAATCATCAATCGCGGCGGCGAAAAGATCTCGCCGCTCGAGGTCGACGACGTGCTGATGGACCACCCGGCGGTGGCGCAGGTCGTCACCTTCGCCATGCCGCATGACAAGCTCGGCGAGGAGGTGGCGGCGGCGGTGGTGCTGCGCGAAGGCATGAGCGCCACCGAGGGCGATATCCGCGCCCACGCCGCGATGCGGCTCGCCGACTTCAAGGTGCCGCGCAAGGTGCTGATCCTGGACGAGATCCCCAAGGGCGCGACCGGCAAGCTGCAGCGCATCGGGCTCGCCGCCAAGCTCGGGCTCTAATGCATGTCGCTTGGAAGTGTCCTCGGTTCCGGGATAACGACATGCATAGAATCAAAGGCTCACTACGATGAAGATCACCATCTTCGGCGCTGGCGCCATCGGCGGCTATCTCGCGGCCAAGCTGGCCATTGCCGGCCGGACCGACCTGTCGATCGTCGCACGCGGCGCGCATCTCGAAGCGATCAGGGCAAACGGCCTGCGCCTGATCGAGGACGGACAGGAGACGACCGCCCCCGTCCGCGCCGCCGCCAAGGCGGAAGACCTTGGCGCGCAGGACTATGTCGTGCTGGCGCTGAAGGCGCATTCCGTCGCGCCCGCGCTCGACCAGATCGCACCGCTGCTCGGGGACCACACATCGGTCGTCACTATGCAGAACGGCGTTCCCTGGTGGTATTTCTACAAGGCAGGCGGCGCGCTCGAAGGCACCAGGCTGCATCAGGTCGACCCCGGCGGCACGATCTGGGACCGGCTCGGACCGCGGCGCGTCATCGGCTCGGTGGTCTACCCCGCCGTCGAGGTCGATGCGCCCGGCCTCATCCGCCATGTCGAGGGCAGGCGCTTCTCGCTCGGCGAACCCTCGGGCGAGAAGAGCGAACGGGCCACGCTTCTGGCCGGGGAGATGGTCAAGGCCGGGCTGCAGGCGCCGGTGCGCGACGACATACGCGCAGAGATCTGGATAAAACTGTGGGGCAACCTCTCCTTCAACCCGATCTCGGCGCTGACCGGCAGCACGCTGGCGGCAATCGTCGCCGACGAGGGCACCCGAACCCTCGCCCGCACGATGATGCTGGAAGCCCAGGCGATCGGCGAAAGCCTCGGCGTGCGCTTCCCCATCGACGTCGACCGCCGCATCAAGGGCGCCGGCGACGTCGGCGAGCACAAGACCTCGATGCTGCAAGACCTGGAACGCGGCCGCCCGATGGAAATCGACGCGCTGGTGGGCGCCGTGCAGGAGCTTGGGCGGCTGACCGGCAGGCCCACGCCGGCTATCGATGGGGTGCTGGCGCTGGTACGGAGGTTGGCGGTGGAGCGGGGATGTTATGGGTAAGGGTGGGCTGAACAGGTAACAGCCCATTCGCCGAACGGTAAATCCGCAGATTCAAAGAAATGCATACCTTCAAAAACTTTAGTATTAGACGACCATGGGATTCGGGGTTTTTATTCATCGCTCAGATTCGATCTACAACGACAGCCCGGCGGAGCAATATCAGTTCCCAAGCCAGTATTTGCGTCGCGTCGAGGCATGCGTCGGTGGCTGGATCATCTACTACGAGCCTCGGAAGATCGCGGAGACTCGGGGCTATTTCGCCATGGCCAAGGTGCAGCAGGTCATCCCTGATTCTGCGATTCAGGGCATGTACCTCGCTCTCATCGAACCGGGAAGTTACCTCGATTTCGTCAATCCGGTTCCGTTCAGCGGGATGGATGGGCTCGTAGAGCGAGGGTTGCTCAATGATGAAGGGCAGATTTCTGGTCGCGCCCAATCGGCGGTTCGTCCGCTCAGCCCGAGCGATTTCAACCGAATTGTCGATCTTGGATTGAACGAGAACGAGCCGCTCCTGCCGCGTGTCGATGAGATCGGTTTTGAGTTTGAAGAGGAGCAGGTTCCATTCCAGTTCGAGCAGAGCCGCGACCGTGTCGCTTATGTCGGATCAAGGATTGTACGGGACCGCATTTTCCGCCGCATCGTTTTGCGCGCATATGACGAACGCTGTGCGATCACGGGACTTAAGCTGATAAATGGTCGTGGCCGTGCGGAGGTTGCCGCAGCCCATATTCGACCTGTCGAAGCGAGCGGGCCAGATATTGTCAGCAACGGCATTGCACTCTCCGGCACAGCGCATTGGATGTTCGATCGCGGATTGATCGGCCTAAATGATGATCTGGAAATCCTGATTTCACGACAGGTCAATGATCCTGAGAGCGTAAGGGCGTTCGTCAACAAGTCAGGCCGTGCCCTTACACCTCGTCGACAGCTTGAACGTCCTCATCCTCATTTCTTGCAATGGCACCGCGATCACTGCTTCAAGCAGTGATGTTTCCCGCGCCGCAGCGGCCGGCCCCATCACCCCTTCCCTATCCGCCCCAGCACCCGCGCATATATCTCCCCGACAATCCCGCGCCGGAACACCAGCACGCAGACCATGAAGATCAGCCCCGTCGCGATGGTCACCGGAAAACCGGATGTGGCCAGCGTGTTTTCCAGGCCGACGACCAGGCTGGCGCCGATGATCGGGCCGACCATGGTGCCGATGCCGCCGAGAAGCGTCATCAGGATCACCTCGCCCGACATCTGCCAGGTGACGTCGGTGAGGGTGGCGAACTGGAAGACGATCGCCTTCAGCGAGCCCGCGAGCCCGGCCAGCGCCGCCGACATGACGAAGGCGCCGAGTTTGTAGCTGGCTACGGAATAGCCCAGTGAGATGGCGCGGTTCTCGTTTTCGCGGATCGAGCGCAGGATCATGCCGAAGGGCGAATTGACGATGCGCCAGATGGCGAAGACGCCGAGCAGGACCACGACAAGCACGAAATAATAGATGTTCATCGGGGCGTTGAGGTCGAGGACGCCGAACAGGACGCCGCGTGGCACTCCCTGGATGCCGTCCTCGCCTTGCGTGAACGGCGCCTGCACGCAGAAGAAGAAGAACATCTGCGACAGCGCCAGCGTGATCATGGCGAAATAGATGCCTTGCCGGCGAATGGCGAAGAAGCCCATGACGAGGCCGAGGAGTGCGGCGCCCGTCATGCCGAGCAGGATGCCCGCTTCCGGCGGCCAGCCCCACACCTTGACGGCATGCGCGGTGAAATAGGCGGCGCCGCCGAAGAAGGTGGCGTGGCCGAACGACAGCAGGCCGGTATAGCCGAGCAGGAGATTGAAGGCGCAGGCAAACAGCGCGAAGCACAGCATCTTCATCAGGAAGATCGGGTAGACGAAGAAGGGGGCTGCCAGCAGCGCCGCTATGCCGAGCGCGACCAGCGCCCATTCAAGCCTTGCGGAGGGTTTGGCCGATGCCTCGCGAAGTGTCAGCTCGGCCATGTCGGATGTTCCTTCCGCCATGTCAGGCGTCCCTTCCGAACAGGCCGGCCGGCCGGACCAGAAGCACGATCGCCATGATGACGAAGACCACGAGATTGGAGGCCTCGGGATAAAAAACCTTGGTCAGGCCTTCGGCGAGGCCGAGCATGTAGCCGGTGACGATGGCGCCCAGGATCGATCCCATGCCGCCGACCACGACGACGGCGAAGACGACGATGATGAGATCCGATCCCATCAGCGGGCTGACCTGATAGACGGGCGCGGCCAGGATACCGGCGAGCCCGGCGAGCGCGGAGCCAAGGCCGTAGGTGAGGGTCAAAAGCAACGGCACGTTGACGCCGAAGGCCTGGACGAGACGGGGATTTTCGGTTGCGGCGCGCAGGTAGGAACCGAGCCTGGTCTTCTCTATCAGCGCCCAGGTGCCGAAGCAGACGACCAGCGAGGCGACCACCACCCAGCCGCGATAGTTGGGCAAGAACATGAAGCCGAGATTGGTGCCGCCCGCCAGCAGCGGCGGCACGGCGTAGGGGTTTCCCGACACGCCGTAATAGTAGCGGAAGATGCCTTCGAGCACGAGCGCGAGGCCGAAGGTGAAGAGCAGGCCGTAGAGCGGATCGATGTCGTAGAGCCGCGACAGCGCCAGGCGCTCGACCAGGACGCCGAACAGGCCGACGATCAGTGGCGCCAGGACCAGCGCCGGCCAATAGCCGATGCCGAGATGGGTGAGCAGGAGATAGCCGACGAAGGCGCCGAGCATATATTGGGCGCCATGGGCGAAATTGATGACGCGCAGCAGGCCGAAGATGACGGCCAGGCCGAGGCTCAGCATGGCGTAGAAGGAGCCGTTGATCAGGCCGACCAGCAACTGGCCGAGCAATGCCTGGACGGGGATGCCGAAGATCATCGTCATGGCGTCATCATACACCCAGAATTTCGTGGAGCAGCGTCATGCGGTCCGCCAGTTCGCCGGTCGGGAATCCGGCCACGACCTTGCCGTGCTCCATCAGGTAGAAACGATCGGCGACACGGCTCGCGAAGCGGAAATTCTGCTCGACCAGCAGGATGGTCATGCCGCGCTTTTTCAACGTTGCCAGCAGCTCGCCGATGCGCTGGACGATGACAGGGGCGAGGCCCTCGGTCGGTTCGTCCAGGAGCAGCATCTTGACGCCGGTCCGCAGCATGCGCGCGATCGCCAGCATCTGCTGTTCGCCGCCCGACAGCCGCGTGCCCGGGCTGTTGCGCCGCTCCTTCAGATTGGGGAAGAGATCGAAGATTTCCTCGACGCTCATGCCGCCCGGGGCGACGACGGGCGGCAGCACCAGGTTCTCGTCGACGGTCAATGTCGAGAAGATGCCGCGCTCTTCCGGCACGAAGCCGATGCCCTGGTGCGCGGTGCGGTGCAGCGGTAGCCGCATCAGGTCGGCGCCGTCGAAGACGACCTTCCCGGTTCGCCGGCGGATCAGGCCCATGATGGCACGCAATGTCGTCGTCTTGCCGACGCCGTTGCGGCCGAGCAACGTCACCGTCTCGCCGGCAAACACTTCGAGGTCAACGCCGTGCAGCGCATGGCCCTCGCCATACCAGGCGTTGAGACCGCTGACCGCGAGCAGGGGCGCGGTATTAGTCATCGGCGGTGCCCATATAGGCGACCTTGACGCGCTCGTCGCGGCTGACGGTGGCGTAGTCGCCGGCCGCGAGCACCTCGCCGCGCTGCATCACCGTTATCCAGTCGCAGAGATCGGCGACCACGGTCAGATTGTGCTCGACCATCAATACCGCTCGGTCGCTCGCCACCGAGCGGATGAGGGCGGAAACCGTGGCCACGTCCTCATGGCCCATACCGGCCATCGGCTCGTCCAGCAGCAACACTTTCGGGTCGAGCGCCAGTGTCGTGGCGATCTCGAGCACGCGTTTCCTGCCGTAGGAAAGATCGCCGGCCAGCCTGTTCGTCGCATCGTCGAGGCCGACGGAACGCAGCAGCTCCATGGCGCGTGGCGTCAACCGGTCGAGCGCCGCCAGCGAGCGCCAGAACTGGACGCCGAGCCCGGCCGGCCGCTGCAGCGCGACGCGCACATTGTCGAGCACGCTGAGGTGCGGAAAGATCGCCGATATCTGGAACGAGCGCACCAGCCCCATCCGCGCCACCCTGGCCGGCGGCGTGCGGGTGATGTCGTGGCCGAGCAGGTCGATCCTGCCGCTGGTCGGCGCCAGGAATTTTGTCAGCAGGTTGAAGACGGTGGTCTTGCCGGCGCCGTTGGGTCCGATCAGCGCATGGATGTTGCCATGGCGGACATCGAGGTCGACATTTTTGACGGCGACGAAGCCGGCGAAGTCACGCCGCAGGCCGCGGGCGGAAAGCACCACCCGCGGCTCTTCCGCGCTCGGATCAGGCGGCACCATGGCCGCGCCGGTCACTGGGCGGCCGTCGGGCAGCCGCTTTCCTTCTCGCTCAGGAAGGCCTCCTTGCCAGGAATGGTGGCGAGGTATTTGTAGTAATCCCAATCCTTGGTGCTCTCGCTGGGCGCCTTGACCTGGTAGAGATACATGTCGTGGACCATGTTGCCGTCGGCCTGGACCTTGCCATTGGCGGTAAAGACGTCGTTCACCGGCAGCGAATGCAATTGCTTGGCGACCGCTTCGGTCTCGTCGGTGCCGGCCTTGTCGATCGCCTTCAAATACTGCGTCACCGCCGAATAGGTCGCGGCCTGGATCATGTTCGGCATGCGGTTGGTGCGCTTGAAGAAGCGCTGTCCGAATTCGCGGCTCTTGTCGTCGCGGTCCCAGTAATAGCCCTCGGTCAGCACGACGCCTTGCGCCGCCTGCAGGCCGAGCCCATGCACCTCGGCCAGCGTGAACAGGAGTGCGGCCAGGCGCTGGCCGCCCTGCACGATGCCGAACTCGGCCGCCTGCTTGATGGAATTGGAGGTGTCGAGGCCGGCATTGGCGAGCCCGATGACCTTGGCGCCCGACGATTGCGCCTGCAGCAGGAAGGACGAAAAATCGGTCGCGCCGAGGGGATAACGCACCTCGCCCAGCACCTTGCCGCCATGGCTCTCGACGAACTTGGCGGTCTGCTCCTTCAGCGAATAGCCGAACGCATAGTCGACGGTGACGAAGAACCAGCTGTCGCCGCCCTGCTGCACCAGCGAGCCGCCGGTGCCCACAGCCTGCGAATGGGTGTCATAGGCCCAGTGGAAGCCGTAGGGCGAGCACTGCTTGCCGGTGAGTTCCGTGGTCGCCGCACCGGTGACGATGTCGATCTTCTTCTTTTCCTTGGAGATCCCTTGCACGGCGAGCGCGACCGAAGAGGTCGTCAGCTCCATGATGGCATCGACCTGTTCGGTGTCGTACCACTGGCGTGCGATGTTGGAGGCGATATCGGGCTTGTTTTGGTGGTCGGCGCTGATGATCTCGACCGGTGCTCCCTGCACCTTGCCGCCGAAATCCTCGACCGCCATCTTGGCCGCCTCGACCGACCATTTGCCGCCGAAATCCGCATAGACGCCGGATTGGTCGTTGAGGATGCCGATCTTGACCTTGCCATCGGAAATCTCGGCGGCCGAGGCGGGAATCGCGGTGGCCGCGAGCAGCGCGGCGGAAACGACATAGCATAGCTTCATGAGTTTATTTCCTCCCAGTGTGGATGAATCCGGCCGCCCTCAACGATCGTCATCCGCAAGCACATTAGGAAAATGAGGCGGAAGGGCAAGGGGCGGCCGCGGATTTCATGGCGGCAAGGCCGACCCCATGGCGTGTGACACGAATATGTGAAGCTCGGCCGGCGACACACCGAGCTTGTTTGAGCCTGGACGGCTTCAACCCCCGGCCGCGACCAGATGGCCGTTGCCGACATCACTCAGCGCCAGTTTCAGCGGCGCCTCGCCGATCCGGCGGGTGGCGCTGGGGATCTCCTAAATCCGCCGCCGCTATTTGGCCGCCGGCCTGTGTTCGCGGGCATAGGTCACGCAAGCATCCACGGTTGAGACACAAAGCGCGTCGCGCCTGTTCGGCAGATTGTTGTCGCCGGCATAGGCAACTTCGGCGACGCGGCCGCCGACCATGCGAACCTGCGTGTCGCAGTAACCGCCGGGAGCGACATTGACGGAACCGCCGACCGTCGGGATCGCCCCGACGGCCAAGGCAGGAACGACGACGCTGAGATTGCCGCGCTGGACGACGCGCTTGTAGGTCCAGATCTGCCCGGACCGACCGACATCCGCGGTGGCGGTCGGAAACCCCGCGCACATTCGAACGTCGGCTTCACTGAGGCCGACCATCTCCTTGCGGGCCGCTGCCGCCGTGGGATCGACCTTGGCGATGCGCGACGTGTCGTCGGGAACGACGCAGGAAGACTGGACGACGACGATGAGACCAGAGAGGGCAAGCTTTCGAATGCAGGAAAATGTCATACCGATATTGAGATCGCGTGGCGCCCGGCCGCCCTCTCTACCTAGGCAAGCAGGCCGCCGGATCAACCCGCATGCCTTCACGAAAAGGTGGCCGAGCAAGCCGCAGAGCTTTTTTGACTTGCGCTCGCCGCGGATGAACCCGCCGGCAGCCGACGAAGGACGTCCATCATTTCCGGGCGACGTCCTCGAAGCTCAAGTCGAACCGCATGAGATATTTGCGTAGCCGGTCGGCATCGTTGCCGCTGGTCTTTTGTAGCCGCGAAACGGCGAACAGTTTTCGGCCGGCGGCGCTGATCGAGTTGCTGTCGCGGCAGACCTCGAGCACGGTGGCAAGTTGCGGCCGATCGAATAGGTCGATCCGGCTTTGCCGCTCGACACCCAAAGCCTCCACCAGGATGGCCTCGCGGTCGCCGGCATCCCCGGCACGCCACAGCATCGTCAGTCGTTCGATCTCGTCGCGCACGGTCTCCTCGTTGATGCGGCCGAGCGGCGCCAGTGTCGCCATGCGGGTAATGGATGCCGACAGATCGCGGAAATTGGCACGCCACATCGCCTGCGGCGCGATGGCGAATTTCAGGTAGAGATCCCGCGCCTCCCTGTTGAAGGTCACGTTCTGGCCCTCGCGTTCGCCGAAGCGGCGCAGCTCGAAGTCGAGGTTGGGCTCGATGTCTTCCTTGCGGTCGCGTAGCGCCGGAAGCTGGAAGGTCCAGAGATTCAGACGTGCGAACAAATCCTCGCGGAACCTGCCCTCTTTCACGCCGATCGACAGGTCGCGATTGGTGCCGGCCAGAAGCTGGAAATCCGAGATTACGTCCTGGTCGGCGCCCACCGGCAGGAAACGCTTCTCCTCGATGGCGCGCAGGCACATGGCCTGTTCGTCGATGCCGAGTTCACCGATCTCGTCAAGAAACAGCACGCCCTTGTTGGCCGACTTCATCAGCCCGGCGCGTTCGTTCTGGGCGCCGGTGAAAGCGCCCTTGACGTGGCCGAACAGCGTCGACATCGCCTGGTCGCCGCGCAAGGTCGCGCAATTGACCTCGATGAAGGCGCCGGAAACCTGCCGCTGCGCTTTCTTGAGTTCGTAAATGCGGCGCGCGAGCTGCGACTTGCCGGCGCCTGTCGGGCCGGTGAGCAGGACGGGCGCGCGCGAGCGGATAGTCACCTTCTCGATCTGGTCGATCATCTGGTTGAAGGCCGGATTGCGGGTGGCGATGCCAGACTTCAGGAACGACGTCGCCTCGTCGCGCTCCGCGGTAAAGCGTGTAGCGATCGCATCATAACGCGACAGGTCGAGGTCGATGATCGAGTGGCTGCCGGAGACGTCGTCGCGCCCATCCTTGCGGGGAGAGAGCTGTAGCAGGCGTGCAGGGATGAAGTGGGCCTCGGTGAGCAGGAACCAGCAGATCTGCGCGACATGCGTGCCGGTAGTGATGTTGACGAGATAATCCTCCTTCTCGGGATCGAACACATAACCCCGGGCAAAATCGCGCAGGCCGGTGTAGACCTCGCTGAAATCCCAGGGGTCTCTCATGCCGATGATATGCGGCCTGACCTCTGTCGCCGGCGAAACCTGTTCGATGTCGGCGATGATCTGCGTGGCGAGCTGCCGGGACTGTGTCCCGTGAATGAGTTCCAGGCGGTCAATGAACAATCCCTGCTGCTGGCACAGCGCAACCGTCGGCCGCCATTTCTTCCAGCGGTCGTCGGTGCGACCCGCATCGAGCGTCGTCCCGAGAATACCTATAGCGACCCGTCTTCGCATTTTATCCCATGATATAAGAGTCGATACAATTGGATTATATTACAGGCTTCTTCTCGCGAAGCGCCAGATGCAAAAGGTTTAGTCCGTTATTTTTATTTCTCAATAAAATCAATCGATTATTTGCGGTGAGGCGACCTGAAGCAGACCCCTCTCTTCAAACTGGCACGCAGCTTGTAATGCTGCTGGTGTGAAATGAAGGATCAGAACAATGGCGAACAAATCCGTGTTTGCGACGATTGCAGGAAAGCTGCTCCCGCCGGCTGACGCCAAAAACCGTGAGGGTGCCCGGGCTTACCGCCTATCGCCCGAGCAGTCTCTGGCGCAGCTGGCGGCGACGGGAACGTTCAACGCCACCTTCTACGCCGAGCCGCGTGAGCAGCTGGACGAGGTGCTGAAGCTTGCGTGGCAGGTCGAGCCGGGGTTCCTGGCACGCACCGCCGTCCACGCTTTCGAGCAGGGCTACATGAAGGACATGCCGGCGCTGCTGCTGGCCGTTCTCTCCTCGATGCAGGGCGACGAGTTCGACCGTGCTTTCGGGCGCATCGTCCGGAACGGCAAGATGCTGCGCAACTTCGTGCAGGTCATGCGTTCGGGCGCCACCGGCCGCAAGTCGCTCGGCACGCGGCCGAAGCGCCATGTCCAGGCCTGGCTCGAGCGGGCGGCCGACTTCGAGATCATGCGGGCCGCGGTCGGCAACGATCCGTCGCTGGCCGATGTCGTGAAGATGGTTCACCCGAAGCCGAAATCGGCGTCGCGTGAGGCGCTTTATGGCTATCTCCTGGGCAAGCCGCACGACGTGGCCGTGCTGCCGTACGTGGTGAAGGCATTCGAAGCCTTCAAGCGCGATCCATCGCTGCCTGTGCCTGAGGTGCCGTTCCAGATGCTGACCTCGATGCCGCTGTCGCGTGAACATTGGGTGCAGATCGCGCAAACGGCCGGATGGCAGATGCTGCGGCAGAACCTGAACACCTTTGCCCGCAATGGCGTGTTCGAAGTGGAAGGGTTCGGCGAGAAGCTGGCGGCGCGTCTGCGCGATCCCCAGGAGGTCCGGCGCGCCCGGGTGTTCCCGTATCAGCTGATGGTGGCGTTCACCGTGGCCGATGCGAAAGTGCCTGGCGTGGTTCGAGACGCGCTGCAGGATGCGATGGAAATCGCGCTCGGCAACGTGCCCCGGATCAAGGGCAACGTGGTGGTGTGTCCAGACGTTTCGGGCTCAATGAGCTCGCCCGTCACCGGCTACCGCCAGGGCGCTACGTCGGCCGTGCGTTGCATCGATGCGGCCGCCCTGGTGGCCGCCGCACTGCTGCGACGCAACCCGACGGCCAGGGTGTTGCCGTTCGAGAACGATGTGGTTGATGTCAGCCTCAACGCTCGCGATACGGTGATGACCAACGCCGCCAAGCTTGCCACCGTCGGTGGTGGCGGGACCAACTGTTCGGCTCCGCTGGCGCGGCTGGTGCGCGAGAAGGCCGATGTCGACCTGGTGGTGTTCGTGTCGGACAACCAGTCCTGGGTGGATGCCTCGGCGCATGCGCATCAGGGGACGGCGACGATGCAGGAATGGCAGAAGTTGAAGGGGTTGAACCCGGCAGCCAAGCTGGTCTGCATCGACATCCAGTCCCATGCGACGACGCAGGCCAAGTCGCAGGCCGACATCCTGAATGTCGGTGGCTTCTCCGACCGCGTCTTCGACGTGGTTGGGACGATGTTGTCGTCGAGCGGCGACCCGGACCATTGGGTGCGCACGATCGAGGCGATCGAACTCTGAAAACGGTCCCGGCGGCGCGCCCGCCGGGACTACCGGAACAAAAACAGGGCATGACGAATGCCGATGGAACTACAGGCTGTTCACCTCCAGGTCGCGGGTTCGAATCCCGTCGGGTCCGCCACTATGGACCCGTAGCTCAGTGGATAGAGCGGGACGTTTCATCAAACCTTGTCGTCATGCCCGACGGCATTACGCGGTTTCGGCCGCAACTGAATAGGAAAGGAACTGAACAAACGGCGTGACGAATGCCTGTGGAACTACATCCTAACTTTCGGGTCGCGGGTTCGAGTCCCGCCGGAGCTGCCAATCGGCTCCGTAGCTCAGTCGGCAGAGCAGAAAGGCAGTTTTCGCAGAAATCTTGTCGTCACACCCGAACAAAGCCGCGGCGAATGCCGGATGGAACTACAGCAACATGAACGGGATGCTCCGTGAGGTTCGACTCCTCACCTTGCAGGCGCTCTCTGGCACGAGCGGGACTCCCGGTGTTTCATCATCCCTTGTCGCCGCGGCGACCGAACAAATGGCGAATGCAGGCAGGACTACAGGTAGCGCGCCCGTCGAAGGACGGGAGGTCGGGTGTTCAAATCACTCTCCCGCTCTCTGGAGCGGGGTGGCGCAGTCACCGTCTTGCCGATCCTTGTCGCCAGCCGATTGAACGGGCGAATGCCTGCGGGAATACATTGGTATCTGGCGGTTCGAATCCGCCCGTCGATCGGTTGATCGATCGGTTTCTCGCTTCGATTTGTCGCCCGCCGCAGGGAAGAGAATGAATGGCGAATGCAGGCAGGACTACAGGATAGAGCATCCGCGGCGAAAGCGGCGGAAGGTCGGATGTTCAAGCCATCCCTTCCATCCCACTGGGACGGAAAGTAGCTCAGTTTGTCTTGCCGACACTTGTCGCCAGACCGAATAAGGACGAATGCCTGCGAGACTACAGGTAGACGCGGCCCGCTCCAAAGCAAACAAGCAAGCGGGTGCCGAAAGGCGTGAGGGTTCGTGTCCCTCCTTCGCATCTTCGCAAAGTGGCGGAAAAATGTCTCGCATTCCCTTGTCGTCCGTCCGCAATGCGCAGTGCTTGATGTATCGAAAGTGAAGGACATGACCGAGATTTTGAGTGGACAGGATTTGATCGACGCCGGCATGCCGCAGGGCAAATGGTTCGGCAAGGCGCTGGCCGCCGCCAATGCGGTGCTGGAGAAGGGTGGATCGCAGGGCGATGCGCTGGAGGCCGCGCGCGCTTTCGCGCCGCCGCCCGCCATTCCGCTGCATGCGGCTTCCTCCATGCCGCTGCACCTCAACATCGAGGCCGAAACGCCTGACGAAGCCGCCAATGTCGAAGCGGTGATGCGCTCGATGACCGAGCTGATGCGCACGCCGGTGATCCGCGCCGGCGCCATCATGCCGGACGCCTGCCCAGCTGGTCCGGCGGGCACGATTCCGGTCGGCGGCGTCGCTGTGTCCGAAGGCATCCACCCCGGCATGCATTCTGCCGACATCTGCTGCTCGATGGCGATCTCGGTATTTCCCGGCGTGGCGCCCGCCGCGCTGCTCGATGCCGTTCATCGGGTCACCCATTTCGGACCGGGCGGGCGTCCGCGGGGCCAGCAGATCCGGCCGGCCAAGGAGATCTTCGAGCGTTTCGAGGCCAACCCCTTGCTGCGCGACCTGACCAGTGCCGCAATCGAGCATTTCGGCACGCAGGGCGACGGCAACCATTTCGCTTATGTCGGCACGTTGAAGTCGAGTGGCGAGACGGCGCTGGTCACCCATCACGGCTCGCGCTCGCCTGGCGCGCGGCTCTACAGCAAGGGGATGAGGATCGCCGAGGGCGTCCGCAAGACGCTGTCGCCGGAAACCTTGCCGCAGAACGCCTGGATCCCGGCCGACACGCGGGAAGGCGATGAGTATTGGGAGGCCCTGCAAACGATCCGCGAATGGACCAAGGGCAACCATATGCTCATCCACGACCTAGCGGCCGAAAAGCTGTCGGCGAAGGTGTCGGACCGGTTCTGGAACGAGCACAACTTCGTCTTCCGCCGCTCGGATGGGCTATTCTACCACGGCAAGGGCGCCACACCGGCCTTCGACAACTGGGCCGACGACGCCACCGATCTGACGCCGATCCCGCTCAACATGGCGGAACCGGTGCTGATTGTACGTGGCAAGAACGCGGTGCACGGGCTTGGCTTCTCGCCTCACGGCGCCGGGCGCAATTTCTCGCGCACCCAGCACCGGCGCATGCAGGCGGGGCGCAGCGACGCCGATATCTTCGCGCAGGAGACGAAGGGCATCGATGCCCGCTTCTTCTCCGGCGTGACGGATATTTCGGAGTTGCCGAGCGCCTACAAGAACGCGGCCTCGATGCGCCGCCAGATCGAGCATTTCGGTCTGGCGGAGATCGTTGACGAAGTGCTGCCTTATGGCTGCATCATGGCTGGCGACTGGGAGGCGAACGCGCCATGGCGCAAGAAGCGGGAAGCGCGCCAGCAGCAGGGGCGCTAACCCCGACCGGATGCGGGCTGCAACCGCATCCGGTGATCACCGGTCCCGCAACTGCCTCCGCCGCCAGGCGGCTGGGGCCTCGCCGATCCGCTCGCGGAAGAAGCGTGAAAAATAGGCCGGGTCATCGAAGCCGATCTCGTAGGCGATGTCCTCGACCGTGCGCACGGTGAACAGCAGCAGACGCTTGGCTTCCAGCAGTCGGCGATCGCCGACCACCCGCTTGACGCCACTGCCCAACACCGCGTGCGCGGCCTTGTCGAGCAAATGCGGCGTGGTGGCGAGGGCCTCGACGTAGCGGTCGACCGGCCAGTTCTCGCGGAAATGCGCATCGACGAGTCTCCGTAGCCCCCGCGCCAGTGACGTGTCTGAAGAGCCCGGGGCATCTGTCGCCTCAGGAGCGAGCCTCGCAATATGGGAGAGCGCGACGGCGATCAGCGCCGGCAGCACCTTGTCGTTGCCCGCCTGCGCCTCGGCGTACTCGGCGGCGATCATGTCCAGCACCGTTGCCAGTCCTTTCCACGCGGCGTGCTGTGGGAAGGCGTCGGCGAAGACCGGCCGGTCCAGCGGCAGCAGGCTATGGCCGGCGAGCGTGGCCAACGCATCGTCGGCGACGGACACGACGATGGCGTCGGCGCCGGGTCCGATCGAAAAACCATGCACGACATTGCTCGGCACGAAGCTGACGGCCGGCGCCGAAAAGTCCCAGGAGTGGTCCTCGATGCGATAGGTGCCGGAGCCGCTGGTCCAGTAGGTAATCTGGCCCATTTGCGGGTGCTTGTGCGCGGCAACCTGACCGAGGTGAATGTTACTGCGTGCAAGCACTGTCTCGACATGAAGGAAGCCGACATCGAGCGGCCGCACCGGTTCGCCGTAGACGAAGAAATCGGGAATCGAATTCTGACTCATGGTGCCGGAAAAAGTCCAATCGGTTTTGCCGTTCCGTCCATACCCGATCCCTCGCGGAGGCGCTAGGGTTGCGATACCAAGTGGAGGAGCATCGATGCGATCAGAAGATTTTCGCGCGGACAAGGCGCGCCCGTTCACCGGGGCCGAGTATCTGGAGAGTCTGCGCGACGGCCGCGAGGTCCATATCAACGGCGACCGCATCGCCGACGTCACCGCGCACCCCGCCATGCGCAACTCAGCGCGGTCGCTGGCGCGGCTTTATGATGCGCTGCATGACGGCAAGCGTCGTGAGACGCTGACCTCGCCGACCGACACCGGCTCGGGTGGCTACACCCACAAATATTTCCGCGTCGCCAAATCCTCCGACGAACTCGCGGCCCAGCAGACGGCGATCGCCGAGTGGTCGCGCATGTCCTACGGCTGGATGGGGCGCACGCCCGACTACAAGGCGGCGCTGATGAACACGCTCGGCGCCAACGCCGACTGGTACGGACCGTTCAAGGAGAATGCGCGGTCCTGGCACAAACGTGCCCAGGAAGCCGTGCTGTTCATGAACCACGCCATCGTCAACCCGCCGATCGATCGCCACAAGCCGGCCGAGCAGGTGAAGGACGTCTTCGTCCACATCACCAAAGAGACGGATGCCGGCATCTTCGTGTCCGGCGCCAAGGTGGTGGCGACGTCCTCGGCGCTGACGCATTACAATTTCCTGGCGCAAGGCTCGGCGACGGTCACCGAGGATCCGTCGCTGTCGGTGATGTTCATCGTGCCGATGAACGCGCCGGGGATAAAGATGTTCTGCCGCGTGTCCTATGAGCAGACGGCCAATACGGTGGCGGCTCCGTTCGACTATCCCTTGTCGTCGCGCTTCGACGAGAACGACGCCATCCTGGTGCTCGACAACGTCTTCATCCCCTGGGAGGACGTGTTGGTGCTGCGCGATGCGCAAAAGATCCTGTCCTTCCATCCGGCGTCGGGCTTCATGCATGGCTATTGTTTCCAGGGCTGCACGCGCTTCGCCGTCAAGCTCGACTTTCTCGCCGGCCTGCTGGCCAAGGCGCTGCGCGCCACCGGCGGCGACGCCTTTCGCGGCAACCAGGCAGCACTTGGCGAGGTGATCGCGCTCAGGCACATGTTCTGGAGTTTCTCCAACGCCATGGCCCATAACCCGATCCCGTGGGCGAATGGTGCGGTGCTGCCCAATCTCGATGCCGCGCTCGCCTATCGCACCTTCATGTCGGAAGCCTATCCGCGCGTCATCGAAACGGTGCGCCGGGTGATCGCGTCGGGGCTGATCTACCTGCCGTCCTCGGTGCGCGACTTCAACAATCCCGAGATCGACAAATATCTGACGCAATATGTGCGCGGCTCCAACGATATGGGCCATGTCGAGCGCATCAAGATCATGAAGCTGTTGTGGGACGCGACCGGCACCGAGTTCGGCGGCCGCCACGCGCTCTATGAGCTCAACTATGCCGGCGCGCCGGAAGAGGTGCGGCTGCAGGTGCTGAAGGGCGCCGAGCGCGGCGGCAGGCTGAAGGCGATGGAAGAGTTGGTCGACGCCTGCATGGCCGACTATGACGAGCATGGCTGGACAGGCGACACCTGGCTGCCGCCGCTTCCTCCAACGGCCGGGTGAAGCCGATGGCCGCGCAGATTTCGAAGGCCGATTTCCGCGACGCCATGGCGAGGGTCTGCGCGCCGGTCAACATCATCACCACCAATGGGCCGGCGGGACGCGGCGGCTTCACCGCCACCGCCATGTGCAGCGTCTCCGACGAGCCGCCGACGCTGCTTGTGTGCATGAACGGACGTTCGACGCAGGCGGCGATGTTCCTGGCCAACCGGCGCTTCTGCGTCAACGTGCTGACGCATGACCATATGCACCTGGCCGGAAAGTTTGCCGGAGCGACCAGGGACATGGCGGCCCGTTACGAGGCCGCGCGCTGGCAGACACTGGCCTCGGGCACGCCGGCACTGTCGGACGCCATCGTCAACTTCGATTGCGAGATCGAGACCGTGCACCTCGTGGGCACGCACAACGTCATGATCGGCCGCGTCATCGATGTCCGGCACGGCAGCGGCGGCTCGGCGCTGCTCTATGTCGACCGCAACTACACACAGCCGACGCGATTGGGGAGTTTCGGGGGGTGAGCCGGAGCGAACGGCCCTGGCCGCGGAGCGGTCAGCTCTCGCCGTCGATCAGGCTCTCCAGGAGATCGAGCAACTGCTCGAGCCGCTCGTGGCCGAATCGCTGCTCGATGTCGTCGTAGATGACACGCCTCTCCGGAGACAGCGCGTCGATCAGCGCGGAGCCGGCCGGCGCGATGGTCAGCACGACGCGGCGGCCGTCGCCTTCCGCCTTGTTGCGGTTGATGAATTTCCGGCCCTCGAGCGCCTTGATGATGCGGGTCAGGCTGGGCGGCAGCACGGAGGCGCGATCGGCAAGCTCGGTCGCTTCGACCGGCCCGGCCTCGCTCAGCACGCGCAGCACGCGCCATTGCTGCTCGGTCACGTCATGCGCGGCAAGCATCGGGCGAAACCGCGCCATCACTGCTTCGCGGGCGTGAAGCAATGCCATCGGCAAGGAGCGACGAGTGTTTTCCGGCAGCAAGAAGCAGCGCCCCCAATAATGCGGTGGTCAGCGGATTTCGACCCCACATGGACCAACGTCAAGACCCGACCTTTCCATCCCGTATCGTCGCCTCCAGCCCGATGCAAGACTTGACTTCGGGGGCACGTCATGTAATTAACGCGTTAATTATAGCAATGCGATAAACCAGGGACGAAACACGGTGCCGCACTTCTCCATCGAGTATTCGGCCAATCTCGATGCCAAGGTCGACATGAGTGAATTGTGTGCGCTGGTGTTGCGCACGGTGCTGGACACCGGTCTGTTCGAGACCGGCGCCGTGCGGGTGCGGGCCTTTCGCGCTGACGCCTACGCCATTGCCGATCACCTGCCGGAAAACGCCTTTCTCGATATGTCGTTTCGCATCGGTGCCGGCCGCAGCGCGGAGGACAAGAAGCGGACCGGCGAGGCCGTGTTCGCGGCGATTAGTCAATTTCTCGGCAGCTTGTTTGAGACTCCGCATTTCGCCTTGTCGCTGGAGATCAGGGAAATCGACCCCGTGCTGAGCTGGAAGAAGAATGCAATCCACCCGCGGCTGCGCGGCAAGTGACGGAAGACTGACATGTCCGATCTCGAAGGCAATCTGAAAAAGGCGCAAGCCTACCTCGCCCGCTTCAAGACCGATGGCGTGCTGAACCAGATCGGCGGCGAGGCGGTGCCGGCCGCCGACGGCTCGACCTTCGAGACGCTGTCGCCGGTCGATCTGCAGCCACTGGCCAAGGTCGCGCGCGGCGGGGCCGCCGACATCGACCGTGCGGCCAAAGCGGCGAAGGCGGCATTCCCGGCCTGGGCCGCCTTGCCGGGCGAGACGCGCAAGAAGCTGTTGCACAGAATCGCCGATGCGATCGAGGCGCGCGCCGAGGAGATCGCCTTCATCGAGTGCATGGACACCGGCCAGGCGCTGAAGTTCATGGCCAAGGCCGCGTTGCGGGGCGCCGAAAACTTCCGCTTCTTTGCCGACCGTGCGCCGGAAGCGCGCGATGGCGAGACGCTGCGGACCACGGGCCAGGTCAACATGACGACGCGGGTGCCTATCGGGCCGGTCGGCATCATCACGCCGTGGAACACGCCGTTCATGCTGTCGACCTGGAAGATCGCGCCGGCCCTGGCCGCCGGCTGCACCGTCGTTCATAAGCCGGCTGAGTTCTCGCCGCTCAGCGCGCGGCTGCTGGTCGAGATCGCGGAGGAGGCCGGCCTACCGAAGGGTGTATGGAATCTGGTCAACGGGCTTGGCGAACATGCCGGCAAGGCGCTGACCGAGCACCCCAAGATCAAGGCGATCGGTTTCGTCGGCGAAAGCCGCACCGGCTCGATGATCATGCGCCAAGGCGCCGATACGCTGAAGCGCGTGCATTTCGAGCTCGGCGGCAAAAACCCGGTGATCGTCTTCGCCGACGCCGATCTCGAACGCGCGGCGGATGCGGCGGTGTTCATGATCTATTCGCTCAACGGCGAGCGCTGCACCTCATCGTCGCGGCTGCTGGTGGAAGCCCCGGTCTATGACCGGTTCACCGATCTGGTAGCGGAGAAGGCAAAGCGCATCAGAATAGGCCATCCGCTCGATCCGAAAACCGTGGTCGGGCCGCTGATCCATCCGGTGCACGAGGAAAAGGTGCTGTCCTATATCGAGATCGGCAAATCGGAAGGTGCCGTGGTCGCCGCCGGCGGCGGCAAGTTCGCCGGCCCGGGCGGCGGCTGCTATGTCAGCCCGACGCTATTCACCGGCGCGACCAACAGGATGCGCATCGCCCAGGAAGAAATCTTCGGGCCGGTGCTGACCGCCATCGCCTTCAAGGACGAGGCGGAGGCGCTGGCGCTGGCCAACGACACGCAATATGGCCTGACCGGCTATCTCTGGACCTCCGACGTCACCCGCGCCTTCCGCTTCACCGAAGCGCTGGACGCCGGCATGATCTGGGTCAATTCGGAGAATGTACGCCATCTGCCGACGCCGTTCGGCGGCGTCAAGAATTCCGGCATCGGCCGCGACGGCGGCGACCATTCCTTCGATTTCTACATGGAGACGAAGAACATCGCCTTCGCCACGTCAGCGCACGCGATCCAGAAACTCGGCGGCTGACCGGAGGAAACCAGATGCCCTTGCCCAAGCCCAACCTCTATCCCGCCTTCAACATCGTGCGGCTGAGCCATGTCGAGTTGGCGGTGACCGACCTCGCCAAATCGCGCGCCTTCTATGTCGATACGCTCGGCCTGCAGGTCACCGACGAGGTAGCAGGCGCCATCTACCTCAGGGCCATGGAGGAGCGTGGCCACCACTGCATCGTGCTGAAGACGGCGACAACGGCGGAAGCACGCGATCTCGGTTTCAAGGTGTATTCCGAAGAAGACCTCGACAAGGCCGAGCATTTCTTCAGGGGCAAGGGCCTGCCGGTCGAATGGGTCGAGCGTCCCTACCAGTCGCGCACCTTCCGCACGCGTGACCCGCACGGCATTCCGCTCGAATTCTACGCGACGATGGAGCGCCTGCCGCCGATCCACCAGAAATACGCGCTCTACAAGGGCGTCAAGCCGCTGCGCATCGACCATTTCAACTGCTTCTCGCCTGATGTCGACGAGTCCGTCGGCTTCTACAACGAGCTCGGTTTTCGCGTCACCGAATACACCGAGGACGCCAGCAGCGGGAAGCTGTGGGCGGCCTGGACGCACCGCAAGGGCGGCGTCCATGACATCGCCTTCACCAATGGCGTCGGCCCGCGCCTGCACCATGTCGCCTTCTGGGTGCCGACGCCGCTCAACATCATCGACCTGCTCGACCTGATGGCGACGACCGGGTATCTGCCGAACATCGAGCGCGGCCCCGGCCGGCACGGCATTTCCAACGCGTTCTTCCTTTATGTGCGCGATCCCGACAACCACCGCATCGAGATCTATTGCTCGGACTACCAGACGGTCGATCCCGACCTCGAGCCGATCAAATGGGATCTGAAGGACCCGCAGCGCCAGACGCTGTGGGGCGCGCCGGCGCCGAAAAGCTGGTTCGAGGAGGGCAGCGTTTTCGCGGGTGCAGAGGTGCGGCAGCCGGGCTTGGCGGCGTCGCCGATCATCGCGCCGTAAGGGATTTTGATTTGATGTCAGCGTTCCATGTCGCCCCCCTCTGTCCTGCCGGACATCTCCCCCTCAAGGGGGGAGATTGGCTAGCTGCTCGGGCAGCGCTTCTCTTGCAGCGTTGGAAGTTGGCGAAGGCAGTGCCGATATCTAATCTCCCCCCTAGAGGGGGAGATGTCCGGCAGGACAGAGGGGGGCGCCGTAGGGCTCTAACCTGGCCGACATCCAACAACACCACAGGCGGAGTGGCCGCATGAATCAAGCGCGCCTCGCCACCTTCACCATCGACGGCAAGACACGCTACGGCGCAATCACCGAGAAAGGCGTCGTCGACCTCTCCGCCCGCCACGGCCAGTGGCCGACATTGCGCGAAGTGATCGAGGCCAGCGCCTTGCGGCGGCTGGCTGAAGAGGCAGACACCCTCGCCGCCGATTTTCCGCTCGACGCTATCACTTACGACATCCCCATCCCCTCGCCGGAAAAGATCATCTGCGTCGGCGTCAATTTTCCCGACCGCAACGAGGAGTACAAGGACGGCCAGGCAGCCCCCTCGAACCCCTCGCTGTTCATCCGCTTCGTCAGCTCCTTCGTCGGTCATGGCGCGCCGCTGGTACGGCCGCCGGAGTCGTCACAGCTCGATTATGAGGGCGAGATCGTCATCGTCATCGGCAAACCCGGCCGGCGCATCGCCGAGGCAGACGCGCTCGGCCATATCGCGGCATTGTCGCTGTGTAACGAAGGCACCATCCGCGACTGGGTGCGGCATGCAAAATTCAACGTCACGCAAGGCAAGAACTTCGACCGCACCGGTTCGATCGGCCCGTGGCTGGTGCCGTTCACGGATGAGGCGCAGATCGCCGACATCGCGCTCACCACGCGCGTCAACGGCGAAGTGCGCCAGCGGGACCGCACCAGCCGGATGATCTTTTCCTTCCGCAAGATCATCAACTACATCTCGACCTTCACCACGCTGGTGCCCGGCGATATCATCGTCACGGGAACCCCGACCGGCGCCGGCGCCCGCTTCGAGCCGCCGGTCTGGCTGAAGCCGGGCGATGTGATCGAGGTGGAGGCCGACGGCATCGGCGTGCTCAGAAACGGCGTCGTCGACGAGGCGGAAGCATGACCCCGAGCCAAGTGGAAGACGCGGCCGACCGGCTGTTCGAGGCCGAGCGCTCACGCCGCCAGATCCGGCTGCTCAGCCTCGATTTTCCCGAGGCGACGATGGAGGATGCCTATCGCGTGCAGGCCGCGCTGGTGACGCGCAAGATCGATGCCGGGCTGAAGCCGAGAGGCTGGAAGATCGGCCTGACGTCCAAGGCGATGCAATATGCACTGGCCATCGACACACCGGATTCGGGCGTGCTCTTCGACGACATGTTCTTCAATGACGGCGCGACCATTCCCGCCGGCCGTTTCATCCAGCCGCGCGTCGAGGCCGAGATCGCCTTCGTCATGAAGGCGCCGCTGAAGGGCCCCGGCGTGACCATCTTCGACGTGCTCAACGCCACCGACTACATCACGCCGGCGCTTGAAATCCTCGACACGCGCATCGAGCGGGTCAATGCGGAGACCAAGAAGGCGCGCACCTTCTTCGATACGATTTCAGACAATGCCGCCAATGCCGGCATCGTCATCGGCGGCCGGCCGCAACGGCCCGATGAAGCCGACATGCGCTGGATCGGCGCCATCGTCTCGCGCAATGCCGAGGTCGAGGAGACCGGGCTTGGCGCCGGCGTGCTCAACCACCCGGCGATGGGCATCGCCTGGCTGGCGGACAGGCTCGCCCGCTACGGTATGTCGATCGCGGCGGGCGAAGTGGTGCTGTCGGGGTCCTTCGTGCGGCCCGTCGAGGCGCGACCCGGCGACACCGTCGTCGCCGATTTCGGCGGTTCGGGAACCGTCAGCATCCACTTCGCCAAGGGCTGACGGTTCTTTACTCCAACGCAATTCCGGACGGAAAACCGCTTCACACTTTTCCTGGAATTGCTCTACTCGCCGCGTAGATAGGAAATGACCACATCGGCCGCGATATCGGACATGCGCAGGCCGACCTCCCTCGTAATGTCGCCTTCGACACGGCTTTGCACCCAGCCCAGAAACGCGAAGGCCCGCAGCGCGGCGAACAGGGGCAGCGCGGCGATGTCGCCTGCAGTCAACTCGCGCTGCTGCCGGTAGCCTTCCAGCAGCGATGCCTCGATCAGCGGATAGAGCGGCTCGTCGCGGTTCTGGTAGAGCGCGACGGCAAGGTCGTACATGTGCCAGCCAAAGCCACAATCGTCGAAGTCGATGATGCGCACCGCATCGTCATGGATGAGCACGTTCTCGCGCACCAGATCGGCATGGATGATGCCGAAATTGCGGGCGCTGCGTTCATGCCCGGACAGCGCCTTCACGGCCTTTTCCCGGGCCTGGAAAACCAGCTCGCGGCGCGCGCCGTCGAGGAAGGGCGAGGTCTCGAAGCGTCCCCAATTGGGGGCCGCGCCGAAGAAGCCGTCGAAATCCCAGGCATGGCGGGCGAAGCCGGCAGGCGGCACCCAGGCGGCGGTGACGGTATGCATGTGGGCGATGGTTCGGCCGATCGCTGTGAAGACCTGCTTTAATTGTTTCGGCGCATAGCCCAGCGGCACGCCGCGCGCACCGACGGCGCGGCCTTCGAGCCAGCTCAGACAATCGACCTGGCGCGGTTGCGCCAAGGCGGCGGTGCTCACGAGCACGAACGGATCGCCGGCCTGCGTTGCGATCGGAGACGGCGTGGCGACGCCGGCGGCTTGCAGAAAGCTCATCCATTGCAATTCCCCGCGCAGCGCGGCATCCGTGTGATAGCCAAGCCGGTGCACGCGCATCACGGCCGGCCGGCCGCCGGGCAGGTGAACCCGGAAGACCGCATTCTCCCGGTATTTCAAGAGCTCCGGTTCCCCGTCGCGAACGCCCCAGTGTTCGAGCCCGCGCCTGGCAAGGTCGGTCACGTCAGCTGCCGTTTCCGGCTCGGCATGCGTCGAGACAGCGTTCACGCCGGCACTCCGCCGACTTCGCCGAGCACCTCGTCGAGCGTTCCGATCAGCAGATCGGCATTGTCGCGGGAGAAGGGCATTGGCGGGCGGATCTTCAGCACATTGCCATGAATGCCGGTCTTGCCCATCAGCACGCCACGGTCGCGCATGGCGTTGATGACGCGGCTGGCGATATCGGACGCGGGCTCGCGGGTCTGGCGGTCGTGGACAAGCTCGGCGCCGAAGAACAGGCCGGCTCCCCTGACTTCGCCGATGCAATCATGCCGATCGGCCAGCGGCCGCAGCAGCTCGAGCGCGTAGGCGCCGACATCGCGCGCATTGGCGACGAGGTTTTCGTCTTCCAGGACATCGAGGACCGCATTGGCCACCGAGCAGGAGACCGGATTGCCGCCAAAGGTGTTGAAGTAACGGAAGGCGTTGCGGAAGGTAGCCAGGATATCTTTCGTGGTGACCACGGCGGCGACCGGATGGCCGTTGCCCATCGGCTTGCCCATGGTGACGATGTCGGGCACGAAACCGGCGCGCTGGTGGCCCCAGAAATAGCTGCCGGTGCGGCCGAAACCGGGCTGAACTTCGTCTGCGATCACTAGACCGCCCGCCTCGCGCACAGCCGATACGGCGTCGTCGAAAAAGCCGCTGAGAAGTGACGGAAAACCTTCATTGGCGAGCAACGGGCACAGGATCATGCCGGAAAGGCCTATGCCTTCCCTGGCCAGCGAGGCGATGGCTTCGCGCACGGCGTCGCCGAAAGCCTTGCCATTTGCCATCGCATCGGGATGGCGAAAACTGTCGGGCGCCGGCACCAGCCTGACATGGTGGGCGCGGCCACCGACCGGCGGCATGCGGGTCGAGAGCTGCGAAACCGCTGTGGTGTTGCCGTGATAGGTGGCGTCGGTGGCGATGATGCCCATCTGGCCGGAGACCGCCTGCGCCATGCGCAGCGCGATGTCGTTGGCCTCGCTGCCGGTGCAGGTGAGGATAGCGGTCGACAGGCTGGCATCGAAGGTCGCGGTCAGCCGCTCGACATAGTCGAGGATGGCGGTGTGGAGATAGCGCGTGTGGGTGTTGAGCAGGCTCGCCTGCCGGCACAGGGCCTCGACCACATGCGGATGGCAATGGCCGACATGGGCGACATTGTTGTAGGCGTCGAGATATTTTCGGCCATCGGCATCATGGAGCCAGACGCCTTCGCCGCGCACCAGGTGCACGGGCTCGTCATAGAACAGTTGCGATTTCGCGCCGAGCAGGCGGGAACGCCGGCTAACTAGCGCCTCGTCGGCCATTTTTTGCTGAGCCATCACCAAAACTCCGTTGTGTCCGTCAGACCTTCGAGAGGCCCGAATCGATCGCCTCGCCGATCCTGGTAACGTCCGCGGCGCCGATGATCAGCGGCGGCGACAGGATGATGGTGTTGCCGGAGACGCGCAGCATGACGCCGGCTTCATAGGCAGCCTCGGAAACGACGGCCATGGTCTTCTTGTCGGCGGCCTTTTTCGTCGCGCGATCGGAGACCAGTTCCACCGCCGCCATGAGGCCCTTGTACCTGACGTCGCCGACCATCGCGTGCTTCGCCTTCAGGCCTTCCAGCACCGCCGCGAGCTCGACGCCGCGCGCGGCTGCGTTCTCGTTCAGGCGCAGCCGTTTGGTCTCGGCAAGCGCCGCCAGCCCGGCCGCGCAGCCGACCGGGTGGCCGGAATAGGTATAACCATGGCCGATCGCGCCGAAACTGGTCTTGTCGGCCTCGAAGGCGTCGGCAACCCTGGCGCCGATCAGGGTCGCGCCGAGCGGGAAATAGCCCGAGGTGATCGCCTTGGCGATGGTCATGAAATCCGGTTTTACACCGGACAGCCGCGAGCCCGACCAGGCGCCGGCGCGGCCGAAGCCGGTGACCACTTCGTCGGCGATCAGCAGGATCTCGTGGCGGTCGCAGATTTCGCGCACCAGCGGCATGAAGCTCTCATGCGGAACGATGACGCCGCCCGCACCCAGCACCGGCTCCATGATGAAAGCGGCGATGGTGTCGCCGCCCTGGAAGGCGATTTCGTCCTCCAGCGCCTTGGCGCACAGTTTCGCCAGCCGCGCCGGATCGGTTTCGTCGAACGGGTTGCGGAAGGTCCATGGGGCGGGAATATGGAAGACGCCGGGCAGCAGCGGTTCGTAGTTGCGGCGGAAATTGGCGTTGCCGTTGACCGAAGCGCCGCCGAAATGCGTGCCGTGATAGCCCTTCTTCAAGGCGAGGAATTTGGTGCGGTCGCCCTGGCCGCGGATCTTCCAGTATTGCCGGGCCAGCCGCAATGCCGTTTCGACCGAATCGGAGCCGCCGGAGGTGAAGAAGGTCCGCACCATGCCCTCCGGCTCGAACCACTCGGAGAGCTCATAGGCGAGCTCGATCGACGGCCCGGTCGAGGTGCCGCGAAAGCCCGAGTAGTAAGGCAGCGCGCCGAGCTGGTCGGCGATCGCTCTCTTGATCGGATCGCAGCTGTAGCCGAGGTTGACGTTCCACAACCCGCCGACGGCGTCGAGCACGGTGTTGCCGGCGATGTCGGTGACCATCACGCCCTCGCCCTTCATGATCACCTTTGGCGGGTTGGCCCGCATCTCGGCCGGATGCGCCATCGGGTGCCAGATCGGCTTGGCATTCTTCTCGGTGAGGAAATTGATGTCGCGCATCGCAAGGCTCCGCAAATGTCTCAGGCAACTGGAACGAGGTCGAAATGGCCGAGTGCCTCGGCATAGGAATAGGCCGGCCGGGCAACGTCGAAATGAACCGTGCGCATGCCGGCGGCACGGCCGCCATCAACATTGCGCTGCTGGTCGTCGACGAAGACGCAGGCGGCGGCCGGCAGGCCAAGCGCTTCGGTGACGAAGGCGTAGGCACGCGGATCGGGTTTGAGGATGCCGGTATAGGTGGCGTCGACGATAACGTCGAACAGGCCGAGCAGCGGCAGACGCTGGCGGAAGCCGGCGCCGTAGAACAGGTCGAGTTCGTTGGAAAGGATCGCCAGGCGAAAGCCCGCGGCATGGACGGCGCGGATGGCGCGCTCGGCTTCGGGTCGCACCACTTTTTCGGGCTCGGCGCCTCGTGCGCGCCGAACGAAGGTTTCCATCGCCTGCCAGTCCTCGCCGACGAGGCGGCCGACCTCCCCGGTGCGCGTTCGCCAATAGTCGCGTTCGCTGATCTCGTCGGCCTGCATGGCCAGCCACAGCGGATCCGAGTCCGGATCGAACGGCCCGCGCCAATTCAGCGTTCCTGACGCCAGGCCGAGCGCCTGTTCGGTCAGGGCGTGGGTCTCGAACAGCGTGCGGGTGACGACGCCGCCGAAATCGAGGACCAGCGCCTGGGCGGGAACGGCACTCACGCGGCGACCTCCTTGGCAGGCGTGCCGCGCGGGACAATGCCTTCCTCGACCCAGCGGTCGAAGATTTCGAGCGCCTTGGCGACGAAGCCGTCGCTGTTGATGTGGGCGTCGATCTCGTGGAACTCCACTTGCGCGGGAATGGCCTTGCGCATTTCATCGACGAAGGCGGCATGCGCTTCGGGCTCATGGAGTGGCTCGCCCTCGGCGTCCCATTCCTGGATGCCACGGGAAGGCAGGATGAGGGCGGAACGGCCCTTTGCCATGCCGAGCTTGGCGGCGATGGCCCGGGCGACCTCGCGGCGGTCATCCGCATCGACGGTAACCGAAGCAATCAGCCTGTTGTGAGCGTGAAACGGGCGTTCGGAAAATTTAGCCGGCAAAGCCTGCCAGGTCGGCAGGTCAACCATGTCGATCGCGCCTGGCGCCGCGATCTGCGGGACGCCACGGGCGCCGGCATTCTCCAGCCGGTCGATGCCGGAACTAACGACGGAGCCGGCCAGATGGTTGGTGATCTCCTGCAGGCTGAAGTCGAAGACGGCGCAGAAATGATCCTGGCCGGCGATCGATTCGAAAGCGCGGCCGCCCATGCCAGTGGTGTGGAAGACCGCGACATCATAGCCGCGCTGTTCCAGCGCCGGCTTCAGCGTCTTCATATAGCGAAGGCAGGAGCTGCCGAGCGAGGTCATGCCGATGGTCGGGCCGGTCGCCGCAGCCGAGGCCCGTGAGGCGAGTGCCAATTTCGCCGCGCCGACGACTGCGCCACAGGCCTGCGACAGGACCAGCTTGCAGATCGAGTTGAGGCCATAGAGCCCACCCGCCCACAGGATCATCATCAGGTCGGGCGCGACGCGCTCCGGCGGGATGAGGTGCGAATAGGCAATGGTGGAGACGACGAATTTCGGCACGCCGAGCGGCAGGCTGAGCGCGACATCCAGCGCCAGATCGGTTCCCATCGAGCCGCCGATGGCGATGAAGGCGTCGATCTCGCCGGCTTGGTGCAGCTTGCGCACCAGCTGCACGGCGCCGCCGGCCATTAGCGTCATGGCGGTGTTCTCGTCACCGCTCGCGACGATCTCGCCGATCGTGACATCCACGGCGCGGGCGACCGCGTGTTTGTCATGATCGGGGCTATAGGGCGGGTCGCCCAGCACACTGACGTCCATCATCACGGCGCTGCCGCCCGATGCCTCGATGCATGCTTTCATGAACAGCAATTCGTCGGCCTTGGTGTCGCCGGTGCCTATGACCAGGATGCGGGGCGTCTGTTCGGACATCAGGCCTGCCTCCTCAGCGCTTGCAGATTATCGCCGTTGAGCCGCATCGAAATCTCCCGCGCCACGGCCACGGCCGCAAGTCCTCTTTCCACGATGTCAGCCGCTGTCGTCCTGGCTTTCGGCGCCGCCACCGCGATCGTGCCGAGCGCGAACCCGTCCGCCGCCAGGATTGCCGCCGCGACGCTGATGACGCCTTCTTCCAGGCCCTGGTCGCAGATCGAATAGCCGCGCTCGCGTGCCTCGCCCATGGAGCGGGAGATAGCGGCCGGCTCGGTCAGCGTGTGCGCCGTGAAGGCGTCCAGGGGGCCAGCCAGGCATCCTTTGACGGCGTCGTCCCTGGCGAAGGCCAGATAGACGATGCCCGAGGCGGTCGAATGCAGGGGCAGAAGCTGGCCGATATCGACATTGACCCGGTTTGCCCGTGCCGGATGCTCGACATGGACGGTGACCAGCCTGTCGACGCCGAATTCCGACAGATGCACGGTCTCGGCCGTGGCACTTGCCAGATCCCGCACCAGCGGCACCGCGGTCCGCAGGAAGGGAAAGCGGGCCTCGCGGATGCGCGCCAGCCGCGACAGGCCGGCGCCGAGCCGATAGTGCCGTGTGGCCGCATCCTGCTCGACGAGACCATGGCCGGTCAGCGCCAGCAGCAGGCGCCGTGTCGTCGCCTTGTCGAAACCCGACCGGCGCGCCAGGTCCGAGAGCCCGAGCTCGGGCTCGGCCACGGTGAACAACTCCAGAAGCGAAATCGCCTTGCCGACCGTACTCAATGCATCCTCCCTGAGCGGGCAATCAATTAACGTGTGAATTAACTTGACAGGAAGCCGCTTTGTTTGCAAGTCTATATTCAAAATAATGGTTCAAATAATGAACCACATCCAGAGCGTATGGGACAGGCCGATCGGCCGGCAAGCCAAACGGCTTGCAAACAGGAGGGACCAATGTCAGCAATTTCGGAAACGGCGCCGGCCAACAGGCTGCGCAAGAACAGTCTGGGTGTCGGCGCCATCACCTTCATGGTGATCTCGGCGGCGGCGCCGCTCACCGCGGTCGCCGGCGGCACGCCGCTCGGCATGCTGATGGGCAATGGCGCCGGCTTTGCCGGCACCTATCTGATCGTGACGGTGCTGCTGCTCCTGTTCGCGGTCGGCTATGTCGCCATGTCGCGCCATGTCGGCAATGCCGGCGCCTTCTACGCCTACGCGGCGCGCGGCCTCGGCGGTCTTGCCGGCGGCGCCACGGCGCTGATTGCCATCCTGTCCTACAATGCCATGCAGATCGGCGTCATGGGCCTGCTCGGCGCTGCCACCTCCGGGCTGTTCGCCGGCTGGGGCATCAACCTGCCCTGGTGGGTGTGGAGCTTCATCGCCATCGCCATCGTCGCCGTGCTCGGTTATCGCCAGGTCGATCTGTCGGCCAAGATCCTGACGGTGCTGGTGCTGTGCGAATACGCCGTGGTGCTGATCCTTGATCTCACCATCCTCAGGACCGGCGGCGACAGCGGCCTTTCGGCGGCTCCGTTCAGCTGGAGCCAGATCACATCAGGCGCGCCGGCCATAGCCATCCTGTTCTGTTTCGCCGCCTTCATCGGCTTCGAGGCGACGACGATCTACGCCGAGGAAGCCCGCGACCCCAAGGTCACCATTCCGCGCGCCACCTATTTCTCGGTCGTCCTGATCGGCGTCTTCTACATGGTCACGGCCTGGCTGATGGCGGTCGGTGCCGGCGTCGACAAATTGCTGCCGGCGCTGCAGGGCCTGCAGGATCCGACGACTTTCCTGTTCGGCCTGTCCGACCGCTACTCCGGAACGCTGCTGACCCACGCGATGAGCATCCTGTTCGTGTCGAGCCTGTTCGCCGGCGTGCTGGCATTCCACAATGCCGTTGCCCGCTACATCTACGTTTCCGGGCGCGAGAAGCTGCTGCCGCAGTCGATCGGCGTGACGCATTCGGCACACCAGAGTCCGCATGTCGCTTCGGTCATCCAGAGCGTGCTCGCCGCTGTCGTCGTCGGGCTGTTCGCCGTGCTCGGCCTCGATCCCGTGCTGGCGCTCTTCTCGTGGCTGACCAATGTCGCGACGCTCGGCGTCATCGTGATGATGGCGGTCGCCTCGCTCGCCGTGGTGATGTACTTCCGCGCCAACCCGTCGGCCAAGGAGAATGCCGTAAAGACCACGCTCCTGCCCGGGCTGACCTTTGTCGCCTTCGCCGTCATCATCTACCTGATCGTCATCAATTTCGGCAGCCTGTCGGGAGCCGGCGGCTTCCTCGGCGTGTTCCTGCCGGGGCTGGTGCTGATCGCGGCGGTGATCGGACTGCTGCTGGCGGGTGCGTTGAAGAGCCGGGATCCGGTCGCCTTCGAAAGCCTCGGTTTGCCGCTGAAGGATTGAACGACCGGTTTCAAAGCATCCGGGGGCGGCGCGAGATGCCGCCCCTCCGACCTCACAAGGAGTGGCGGGTTTGAGCTTTGCCGAAAACATCACCGTCGAGGCGCTGGAAGCGGACCCCTACCCGATCTATGCCGAAATGAGGCGCAGCGCGCCGGTCGCCTTCGTGCCGTCGGTCAATCTCTGGTTCGTCACCCGTTGGAAGGATGTCGAGCTGGTGGCGAAGTCGCCCGACATCTTCTCGGCAATCATCACCAATGGCGTATCGCCCGTCGAGCGCTCCTTCGGCAAGCCGACCATCCTGACCAGCGATGGCGCGGTGCATAAGGACCTTCGCCAGGGCGTCGATCCGAAATACCGGCCGCGCACTGTCACCTCCTATGCCGGCGATCTCGTGTGCTCGATCGTCGAGCCCTATCTCGACGCGATCGCCGAGCGCGGTTCGGCCGAACTGATGGCCGATTATTTCGAGCCGGTGTCGACGCTCAGCCTGGCGCGCTCGCTCGGTCTGACAGACATCGACATGCCGACCCTGCGCCGCTGGTTCTATGGGCTCGCCCAGGGCGCCATCAATTTCGAGAACGACCCGAAGCGACAGCAAATCGCCGACGCGATCGGCGCCGAGGTCGGGGATGCCGTGATGCCGACGCTGGAAAGGCTCGTCCGCGAGCCCGACGATTCCGCGCTGTCGCACATGCTGCATGACGGCATGCCCGAGGGCAAAACCCGGTCCTTCGACCTCCTGATGCCTACCATAAAGGTGATCCTGCTTGGCGGCATGCAGGAGCCGGGCCACGGCGCCGGCTCGATCCTTGTCGGCCTGCTCCGGAATCCCGATCAGTTGCGGCAGGTGCTCGACGATCCCGAAACTTTCGTGCCCAAAGCCGTCGACGAAGGCCTGCGCTGGGTGGCGCCGATCGGTACGCAGACGCGCGAAACGACCCGGGCGGTCGAGATCGGCGGAGCGACGATTCCCGCCGGCGCGCCGGTCGCCGCACTTGTCTCCTCGGCCAGCCGCGACGAGAGCCGCTTTGCCGACCCCGACCGCTTCGACATAAACCGCGACGAGGGCAATCACGCTGCCTTCGGCTTCGGCCATCATTTCTGTTCCGGCCGGTTTTTCGCGCGCGAGCAGATGTGTCTCGCGGTAAGGCTGCTGCTTCAGCGTTTCCCCGATCTCAGGCTGGTGCCCGGCAAGGAGCCGGTGTTCCGTGGCTGGGAGTTCCGGGCGCCAACCACATTGCATGTCAGTTTCGGAGCCGGTTCCCCATGATCAGTCAAAATGCCATCGACACACTGCGCAGGACCGAGATCGGCGCGCGCGGCCTGTTCATCGATGGAGCCCAAGCGGAGGCGGCAAGCGGCGCGACACTGCCTGTCATCTCGCCGATCGATGGCCGCGCCTTCGCCAGCATCGCCGACGGCAATGCAGCCGACATCGACCGCGCCGTGCGCTCGGCGCGCAAGGCGTTCGAGAAGGGTTCGTGGTCGCGCGCCGCTCCTGTCTTTCGCAAGAAGGTGCTGACCAGGCTCGCCGAGCTGATCGAAAAGCATGTCGACGAGCTGGCCGTGCTCGGCGTGCGCGACAACGGCACCGAGATCGGCATGGCCTACAAGGCCGAACCGCTGTCGGCCGCCGGCACCATCCGCTACTATGCCGAAGCGATCGACAAGGTCTATGGCGAGATCGCGCCGACGGCCGACAACGTGCTCGGGCTGGTCCACAAGGAGCCGCTCGGCGTCGTCGGCGTCATCGTTCCGTGGAATTTTCCGCTGATGATCGGCGCCTGGAAGATCGCGCCGGCGCTGGCCGCCGGCAATTGCGTGGTGGTCAAGCCTCCGGAGATCGCCTCGCTGACGTTGCTGCGGCTGGCGGAACTGGCTGCCGAAGCCGGGCTGCCGGCGGGCGTGCTCAATGTCGTCACCGGCCGGGGCGCGGTCGCTGGAGAGGCGCTTGGCCTGCACATGGATGTCGACGCGATCGCCTTCACCGGCTCGGGGCCGGTCGGCCGGCGGCTGCTTGAATATTCCGCCCGCTCCAATTTGAAACGCGTCTTCCTCGAACTTGGCGGCAAGTCGCCCAACATCGTCTTTGCCGATGCTCCTGACCTGAAACAGGCGGCGGTCGTCTCGGCCAACGCCATCTTCCGCAATTCCGGCCAGGTCTGCGTCGCCGGCTCGCGCCTGCTTGTCCAGGCCTCGGTCTATGACCGCTTCATGGACGAGCTGCTTTCGGCGACCACGAGGCTGAAGGTCGGCGACCCGCTCGATCTCGGAAGCGATGTCGGTGCGGTGTCGAGTGCGGAGCAGCTGGACAAGAATCTCGGTTTCGTCGCCAAGGCCACGGGAGAAGGCGCAAGGCTGGTCACCGGCGGCGAACGGATCCTGGCCGAGACCGGCGGCAGCTACATGGCGCCGACGATCTTCGAGCACGTGACCCAGGAGATGCAGCTTGCCCGCGAGGAGATATTCGGGCCTGTGCTCGGCGTCATGCGCTTCGAGACCGAGGAAGAGGCGGTGCGCCTCGCCAACGCGACCGTCTACGGGCTGGCGTCGGCGGTGTGGAGCGCCAATCTCTCCACCGCGCACCGCATGGTGCGCGCCATCAATGCCGGCGTCGTCCACGTCAACACCTATGGCGGCGCCGACATCACCGTGCCGCTGGGCGGCGTCAAGCAGTCAGGCTTCGGCCGCGACAAGTCCCTGCATGCACTGGAGAAATATCTGGAGCTGAAGACAGCCTGGATCGCGCTTTAAGAGCCCGCCGGTTTCCCTGAACTCCGAGGCATCACGGTGACGCTGGTGACACCGATCGGCGCCTCGGCGATGGCGGGCGCCATCGGCGATGTGACCTTCCCATGGAGCGTCGGCGCTGCCCCTCACTGTCCTGCCGGACATCTCTCCCCGTGGAACGGGGAGAGAGGGCCTGGTCGTGACGCCGGCGTTCTCCCTGCACGCTGATTGGCGAAATCGTGGATGAGAGCGCTCCTCTCCCCGTCACTATACGGGGAGAGGATGCCGGTGTCCGAACCGGATAGATAGGTAACAGAATGGACCGATAGCATGGGTGACAGTTTTCTTGTCCGCCGGGAGGACC
>NZ_VFTI01000043.1:0-48838 GCF_006439515.1 Mesorhizobium sp. B3-2-1
TGCTGCTCGTCCGTGGCGGGCGCGGCCTCGGCGGCCGGAGCCTGCTGGGTCTGCTGCTGCTGGTCGCGCTTCTTCCTACGCGGCTGCTGCTCGTCCGTGGCGGGCGCGGCCTCGGCGGCCGGAGCCTGCTGGGTCTGCTGCTGCTGGTCGCGCTTCTTCCTACGCGGCTGCTGCTCGTCCGTGGCGGGCGCGGCCTCGGCGGCCGGAGCCTGCTGGGTCTGCTGCTGCTGGTCGCGCTTCTTCCTACGCGGCTGCTGCTCGTCCGTGGCGGGCGCGGCCTCGGCGGCCGGAGCCTGCTGGGTCTGCTGCTGCTGGTCGCGCTTCTTCCTGCGCGGCTGCTGTTCGTCGACCGCAGGGGCTGGCTGCTGGGCGGCCGGGGCGGACTCCGTCTGCTGTTGCTGGTCGCGCTTCTTCTTGCGCGGCTGTTGGTCCTCGGTTGCGGGAGCGGCCTGCGCCGCCGGTGCCTGCTCGGTCTGCTGCTGCTCACGCTTCTTGCGCTCGGGCTTCTGCTCGCCCTGCTTCTGTGCGCAGGCTTCGGCTGATTCGCCCTCGGCGCAGGCCGCCTGGGCCAGGATCAAAGGCACAGCGCCGCGTTGCATGGGGCCGAACGCGGCTGTCCCCTGAAGCGGGGACGCGCCTAACGGCGCGGATGCCATCAACAGGCCAAGGGCTGTGCCTGCCAGAATCCGTGGTTGGCGTTTCATCGAAATTCTCCTTGTGGGGTCCCATCCTTGCCGAAACCGCTTTTTACGAAATTGGTTCCAGCGGCCCATCGTTAGGGGCCGTACGGGGCTATTGGCCGGCCTTTTGAAGGCAAATTCGTGTCATTCGGCCGAGTTGCCGTGCCATTCTGGCTGTCGCCGCGCTTGACCTTGGCGGCGGCTGGGGCCACATGCCGGAAATGGAAACGCCGTTCTGGAAAACCAAGACGCTGGAAGCGATGAGCCCCACGGAGTGGGAATCGCTCTGCGACGGCTGCGGCAAGTGCTGCCTGTCGAAGCTCGAGGACGAGGACACCGGTGAAATCTACTGGACCAGCGTCGGCTGCCGGCTGTTCGACGCCGAGAGCTGCCGCTGTGCCGACTATGCCAACCGGCTGGCGCGCGTTCCCGATTGCGTCGGCCTGACGCCGCAGAATGTGCGCACCATCAGCTGGCTGCCCAGCACCTGCGCCTACCGGCTGGTGGCCGAGGGCCGCGACCTTTACTGGTGGCACCGGTTGATCTCGGGCAGCGCGGAGACCGTGCACGAGGCCGGCATCTCGATGCGCGGCCGGGTCAAGGCGAGCGAGACCGAACTGGCCGAACCGGAAGACTATTTTGACTATATGCTCGACGACGAGCCTTGACCCGCGCAGATGTCGAGAACCCGGCGAGGGACAGGGTTTTTGGCGCGAATATCGTCCAATGCGGCGAGGGATTTGGGCCGGCAAGGAATTTGGGCCGGCAAGGGATTTGCAAATGACCAGCGCCTCGCCCGCCGGCGCCACATGAACCGCAGATGAACGGCGAGTTCGTAAATAGTTCAGACAGGCCAGTGCATTCTCCCGCCATCGGTTTCACGAGGACGGGCGCAAGCCCGCAACAAGGAGAGAGAACCATGTACACCACCATCAAGACGGCAGCGCTTTCTGCTCTGGTCGGCCTCGGCACGCTGGCGGCCATTCCCGCCCATGCCGACAGCCTCTATCTTGGTTTCGGCAACAACAACGATCCGCGCTTCGGCGTCTATGCCGGCGACGACGGCTATCGCCACCGCCGGGATGAGCGCCGCGACGACTGGCGCCGCGGCTGCTCGCCGGACCGCGCCCTCGACAAGGCCGAGCGCATGGGGCTGCACCGTGCCCGCATCGTCGATGCCAATCGCCGCGTGGTCAAGGTGATGGGCCGTCAGTACGGCGACCGTGTCGTCATCGTGTTCGCCAACGAGCGCGGTTGCCCGATCATCAACCGCTGAACGGGCGCGGCTCGAAAGAACCCCGCGGGAGCGATCCCGCGGGGTTTTTCATGGGTGCCAACGGGGGACGGATGGCCGGCGGGGACCGGCCATCGCCTCAACCGATTACTTGAGTTCGAAGGTAACGGTGACCTGGACATTGTAGGCGTTCTCGCCGGCCTGCACAGGTGCCGCCCCGGCGGCGGCGTCGAAGGCCTTGGCGTTGATCGGCATTGGCGCCGGCCTGATGTTCTGGTCCGTGATCTCGAGCACCCGGCCGAGGCTGACCCCGGCCGCCTCGGCCAGCGTCCTGGCCTTGGCCATGGCGTCGGCGACAGCTTTCTTGCGCGCCTCGCTGACGGTGGCCGCCGGATTGTCATTGGTGAAGGCGATGCCGCCGCCCTGGTTGACGCCGAGCGACACCGCCTTGTCGAGGATCTCGCCTGTCTTGTCGACATCGCGTACCCGCACCGAGAGCGTGTTGGTCACCTGATAGGCGACGAGTTCGGCGTCCTGACTGCCGTCCGGCTTGTTGGTGTAGTTGTAGCGAGGGTTGATCTGGATGCCTGCGGTCTGCAGGTCGCGATCCTTGATGCCGGCTGCTTTCATCGCGGCGATCACGGCGGCCATGGCGTCATTGTTGGCATCGAGTGCGGCACGCGCCGTCTTGGCTTCACGCATGACGCTGAGCGTCAGGACCGCCAGATCGGGGGCGACGGCTGCTTCGCCCTCGCCGGACACGATGATGCGAGGCGGCGTCGGCAGATCGGCGGCTCCAGCCATCGCCGGAAAAGCGATTGCAGCGGCGAGCGCGAGGGGCAAAAGATGTCTGGTCATGAAAAATCTCCTTGGTCTGCGATCAGGTCGCAGGGGTCGCGTAGAGCGCGATTATGGGGTGATTTGGGCGATCTGCGAAACCCCGCAGGTAAAGCCTTGTGCCGCGATGCGAAAAACATTAATCCAGCCCGCGTGGGGCCTGTAGCTCAATGGTTAGAGCCGGCGGCTCATAACCGCTTGGTTGGGGGTTCGAGTCCCTCCGGGCCCACCAAAATCGTTCAATATCAATCACTTATGGCCAACTTCGACCTGAAGTGGGCCAGTTCGCTTGTTCTACACACGACTGAGTTCGATCGCTCTGGCATGAACATGATCCAGGCCGGGGAGGACGATCTACGCCTGTCTCTATCTTTTACCCTTGCTCCTGTTCGTCAATCGGGTTGCGCACAGCCATTCATAGCCCAGTTGTTTCAAGGCTGAAAAGACCACTGGACGATAGGGGCGGCAAAAGGCGGTAACGGCCTGCGATCGGGATGGTTTGGCCCGCCACATCGATAGGTTGCGGGTGCAAATAAGCTAGTGCGAAAACAGCAACCGTGTCGCAATGGTCATTGCAGCTGCGTTATCCTGACTTGGAAGGGGGCTTCCGCAGAACCATTATTTATGGCCGTCGTTCTCGCTGCGCCTGTTGAACGACGGCTTCGCGCCTATCTTCGACGTAGAGGCCAGTTTTGCTGCTGCTCGGAAGCAGACATTTCCCGCGACCGCGGTTGCGGTAATGGTGTACGCATCCGATGAGGATCGCAGCGTTGCGTATCCGGCGGCCATGAGCACCTTGGTTGGGCGCTATCAGACGCAGGTGGAGACGCGGGGAGCTCTTTGGATTCTTCGCTCCTATGGTCTTCATCATACGGTCGCTCGCAGCCGGGTGGCGAAGTTCCGTGGCTATGATTGTGGGGAAAACTCCACCGCGTCAATCGAGAGGCAATCGGTGACGATTCACGGAACTGAGATACTTCGAATACATGGCGGCGGTTTCAATCAACTGCCAAATTGTTCGTGCATCCCGCCTGTTCACCAGGGTCGAATTCACCTTTGAACAAGATTGTCTCCACCGGCCCCGTCGGATTAGTGATTCTCCTCTCCAGCACTTCGACAAGTGTCCGCCCAACCGCGGCCATGTCGACGGAATGAACGCCGATCTTCGCCGGCAGGAAGCGCGCCAGACGTGTGTTGTCGCGGGCGACGATGTGGACGTCGCGGCCCGGCTCAAGGCCCCGCCGGCCGAGTGCGTGCAACGCTCCAAGAAGGCCCAGTTCATTGGCGCATGCCAGGCCAGTCGGCGGATCTGACGACGCCAGCAGGCGATCGAACCAGGCTGCGCTCGATTCTATCGTGAATGTGCCGTGGCCGATCAGCGATTGGTCGACCGCAATGCCGGCCTCGGCAATCGCTCTTTGATAGCCTGCCAGACGCGTGGCGCTCGCCTGGTCTTTCGGCACGAGAAGTTGCAGCGCAATACGCCGACACCCTTTGTCCATGAGCCGTCGGGTCGCCTCGTAGGCGATCTGCTCATTGTCGATATCGACATAGGGATAGGCGATGTCGAGGTCGGTTCTGCCGAAGGTGACGAACGGTATCGCCTGGTCGAGCAGCAGCTTGACGCGCGGATCGCCCGAGACCATGCGCGTGATGACCAGTCCGTCCGCGCTGTGCGCCTGGAGCAGGCGCCGCATGCTTTCGACCGGATCGTCGTCTGGTGTGGTGGAATATATGGACAGGCTATAGCCCGTTTGCCGCGCCGCCAGCGTCATGCCCTCGATCAGGGGAAGCTTGGCCAGATCGGACAAGTAATCGCTCGTCTCCATCGGCAGCACTGCCGTCAGCGTCATGGTCCGTCCGGTTTTGAGCGCGCGACCGTGATGATCCGGCACGTAGCCGACGCGCTTGGCCACCTCCTTGACCCGCGCCACGGTCGAGGGATGCACTTCCGGCCCGTCCTTCAGAGCGCGCGATACGGTGGTTACCGAAAGAGAAAGTTCCGCCGCTATCTGTTTTAGATTGGCCATGTCGCCCGACTTGATTTGCGGAAGCGTCGGCTGATTTTGCCGAGCTTCGTAACGTTACCGGATTCGACCTGACGGTCAAATCCAACGCCACCACAACCGAATGGTCCATTTGAAAGCCGCTTGACTCCATCGCATTTCACTGAAATCGTAACGTTACGATTAATAAAAACCCCACCTAAGCGACATTTTGATGAATCCTGGAGGAGGAGAACCCATGTCCTGGCTACCACGCATTTCCCTGGCCTTGATCGCAGTCTCGGCTGCCTTGCCCGCCTATGCCCAAACGGTCACCATCACCACCGCCGGCGGCGACTACGGCAAGGCCATGAAGGAAGCCATGTGGGAACCCGCCGCCAAAGAGCTTGGCTATGATGTCCGCGAGGAGACGCAGAGCGACGGCCTTGCCGCGTTGAAGATGCAGGTCACCTCGGGTGCGGTCACCACCGACATCATCCATCTCGGTTCACCGGAAGGCGCGCAGGCGGCTGCACAGTCGCTGCTGGAGCCGCTTGACTACAAGATCATCGATCCCAAGTCCGTGCCGGCCGGCGCAAAGTCGGACTATTGCTATCCGTTCGACTCCTACGGCACCGTCATGTCTTGGAACACCAAGACCTTTGGCGAGAACCCGCCGAAGACCTGGGCGGAGTTCTGGGATGTCGCCAAGTTCCCGAACCGTCGCGCTCTGCGCGCCAATGCGCAGGACTTGATCGAGATCGCACTGCTCTCCGACGGCGTGACGCCGGCGGACGTCTATCCTGTGCTCAGCACGCCGGAAGGCCTGCAGCGCGCCATCAAGCGGCTTGAGGCGATCAAGCCAAGCGTCTCGGTATGGTGGACCTCGGGAGCTCAGTCGGCGCAGTTGCTGAAAGACGGCGAAGCGGATCTGGTCGTTACCTGGAATGGACGGGCCCAGACGGTCAAGGCAGATGGCGGCGCCGTCGACTACACGTTCAAGGGTTCCGTAATCGGCACGGACTGCCTTGGTGTGCCGAAGGGAGCCCAGAACAAGGATGCGGCCATGAAGCTCATTGCAGCGATGACGCAGCCCGCGCGCGTGGCAAAGCTCACCGACTTCATCGCCTATGGTCCGGTCAACCCTGCCGCATATGAAGGGGGCCTTATCCCAAAGGACCGCTTGAGGACCCTGGCGACGGCGCCCGAAAATGCCGGCACTTCAGTGTTCTCGAACGCCGACTGGTGGGTCAAGAACGGCGAAGCCGCACAAAAGGCCTTCGATGAAATGATCAGCCGCTGACGCTCCAATGCATCAACTGCAGGGCCGGAGCGCATGATGAAATCGCTTCCGATCACCGTCGACAGCGTGCGTAAGGCCTATGGGTCTTACGTCGCGCTGGACGATGTTTCGCTCGATATTAGGGCCGGCGAGTTCCTCACGCTGCTGGGCCCGTCCGGATCGGGCAAGACCACGTTGCTCATGGCTCTGGCCGGTTTTGTCCGGCCCGATGCCGGAAAGCTCCTGTTGGGTGATCGCAACATCACCCGCCTGGCCCCCAACAAGCGGGAGATCGGCATAGTATTCCAGAACTACGCCCTGTTTCCCCACATGAACGTCCTCGCCAACGTCGAGTATCCGCTGGCGCTGCGCAGGATACCGAAGGCGGAGGCGCGTCAGCGGGCGCTTGACACCTTGGCTCGCGTGAAACTGGAAGGTCTGTCGGAGCGCAGCGTCGCCGCCCTGTCCGGCGGCCAGCGGCAGCGGGTGGCATTGGCGCGGGCGATCGTCTTCGAACCTCGCGTGATGCTGATGGATGAGCCGTTGTCGGCGCTCGACAAGAATCTGCGCGAGACCATGCAATACGAGATCCGGCGCCTGCACGACGATCTGGGGATCACCACCATCTATGTGACCCATGACCAGCGCGAGGCATTGACCATGTCCGACCGGATCGCGGTGATGAATTCCGGCCGCATCCAGCAGATCGATGCGCCGCAGCGAATCTATGATCGTCCATCGACCCGCTTCGTCGCGGAGTTCATGGGCGAGGCCAATATCGTGGCGCCGGGCCTGGCGCGCAGGATCGACGGTGCCGAAGCGCAGCGCGAGACCCTGATGATCCGTGCGGAAAGCCTGCATCTCGATGCGAGTCTGGTCGGCCGGGACGGAGTGGCGCTCGAGGGGACGCTGCGCGCCAAGGCATTTCGCGGCGACAACTGGCTATTGACGCTCGCGCTTGACGGTGGGCAGGAAATCCTTGTGTGTATTCCGGCGGCACTGGCTGGCGGCTGCGCCGAGCTTGCGGCCGGTCAGCGGGTGACCGCCTATGCGCCAGCGGAGAAAGTTCACGCGCTTCCGGGAGCGATTGCGTGACCATCGCCGCCGATCCCGTTCTTGCCGCGGACGGCCGACGCGAGCGGCGGTTCTTCCTTTCGCTGTCGCTTCCGGCGCTTTTCATCGTTGGACTGGCGGCGATACTGCCGCTCCTTTGGATCATCCGGCAATCCTTCCTGACTACGGCTGGGGAATACACCGTCGGCAACTACGAGAAGGTCCTGTCGAGTGGGCTGACGTGGGCGGCGCTTGTCACAACCCTTGAACTGTCGCTGGGCACGCTGGCGGCCTGCATCCTTCTCGGCACTCCCCTGGCGCTCGCGCTGGCCAGCGCCAGGCCAAGGGTGGCCAACGTGCTGATGGCCTTCGTCATGCTGCCTTTGTGGACCTCTATTCTTGTGCGCACCTATGGCTGGCTCGTGCTGTTGCGGCGCGATGGCTTGATCAACGCGGCTTTGACGGGGTCAGGGCTGACCGCGGAGCCACTGCCGCTGGTCTACAATTTCACCGGCACGCTCATCGGCATGGTTCACTACATGCTGCCGCTGTTTCTGCTGCCCGTTTACGCCGCGATGCGCGATATCGACACAAACCTCATTCGCGCCGCTGCCAGTATGGGCGCTACGCTCGGGCAAGTGATCCGCACGGTCATTCTGCCGCTTTCTGCCGGCGGCATCTTCTCGGGTTCGATCATTGTTTTCATCTACACGATCGGTTTCTTCATCACGCCAGCGGTGCTTGGCGGCGGCAAGGTGAATCCGCTCTCCATCCGGATCGAGCGCACGCTGTCGACCTTCCAGGATTGGGGCTCGGCGAGCGTCCTGGGCATTCTGCTCCTCGTGCTCATGGCGGTGATCGCTGTGATGCTCCTGGCGGCAAGACGGCTGATGGCACACAACAAGATGGGCGCGGCCCATGCTTGAGGCCTATCTGGACAACAGGCTCGCTCGCGTCCTTCTATGGGGCTTTTCCGCGCTTGTCATGGCGTTCTTGATACTGCCGACGCTTGTCGTCGTGCCGCTCTCCTTTTCGGCGTCCGACCTTCTCGAGTTTCCGCCGCGCGCCTATTCGTTGCGCTGGTATGAGAACTTCTTCGGCTCAGCCACATGGATGGCCGCGCTGAGGACGAGCCTGATTCTTGGGACCTTGACGGCGGCGGTTGCCGTACCGCTGGCGCTACTGGCCTGCATCTCGATGAACAGGCTCGGCGGAAGGGCCGCCGCGACCATTCAAGGCGTTCTGCTCACCCCCTCCATCGTGCCCGGAATCCTGCTTGCGATCGGCCTCTTCTTCGTGCTGGCGGCGCAAGGCCTGGTCGGAACGCTGTTCGGCGTGCTGGTCGGGCATGTGGTGCTGGCCATCCCGGTCGCCTGCATTGTGTTGGCGCCCGCTCTTGCCCGCTTCGACTGGAACCAGGTTCAGGCGGCGCGCAGCCTGGGCGCCGACTGGACCAGATCCATTGGCGGCATCATCGTTCCGCAACTTCAAATCAGCCTGTTGTCGGCGACATTGATGGCCTTCCTGACCTCGCTCGATGAGTCTGTCATCTCGATCTTCGTCGCGAGTGGTCGAAACAGCACGCTGCCGAAACTCATGTTCCTGTCGCTGCGCGACCAGATCGATCCGACCATCGCGGCGATCTCGACATTGTGGACCGCCATTGTCGTGGCCGTCATCCTGATCGTTACCCTTCGCCAAAAATCCTGACTGAGACCGAAAACATGCCAATCAATCCTATCGCAGCCGATCATTCGACAGACATACCCAAGGTGGGGCTGGCGATCATCACCGGCTCGGCAAACTGGGGACTGGCCTTTCCGGAGGATGTCGAAGTCGACGGCGTGCGCACCTTACAGCGCGATATGAGCTTTGAGACACCCTTTGGCCGCACCGACCACTGGAAGCTCATCGAGTTCGATGCCTCGATTACCGCCGAAGGCAAAACGAAACAGGCGCTATGTATGTATTCGCACGGCAACCCTCGCGACCATATCGACCATTCCTGCCATCGCCGCGCGTTCTGGGTGTTGATGAGCGCGGGTGTAAGGCAAATCCTGGCCTGCTCGACCATCGGCGCCGTCAACAAGGCGATCAAGCCCGGCGACATGGTGGTGCCCGCCGACATCATCGAACTGACGCAGACGCCGTTTTCACTGCTCCCTGGCCGCCAGAGCTTCGACTGCTCGGGCAAGCAGATCGTATGCCCAATATGCGCGGCCGCTCTGGTCGAAACCGCCCGCCGTCATTGGCCGTCCCAATGCCGCGTTCATGGCATCGAGCAGCAGCTGGTCGCTGCCCACTGTTACGGGCCGCGGCTAACAACCCCGGCCGAAGCCCTGGCGTTTCGAAGCATGGGAGCCGACGTGCTCAACCATTCGATCGCCCCCGAAGCGACCTTGTCGCGCGAGATCGGCGCCTGTTTCGTGCCTTGTGCGTTCGTGACGGCGGGCTTCAACGATTATATGGACCGCAATCGCCAGGAATTGCTTCAGGACGACGTGTTGCCAAGCCTCTCTATGACAGCATCGCGAGTTGCGCTGGAAACTGCCGCAAGATTACCGGCTGATCCGGAGTGCTCATGCCAGGGTTTGAAGTCGCCACAACCCGCAGAGCGCCTTACCCGGTTCTGAGGCAGCGAGGGAGTTTGACTGGTCACTCACGAGGAGCGCCTATATCGTCAAAGCAGTTGCGTCTGCGGGCGACCGCACCAAAATTGAGAGCGCCCCAAACGGCTTTCCGCGATCGGGACGTGTTACCGACCTCTCAATGATAGCCTCGCGGGTAGCGCTTGAGACCGCGGCGCGGCTTCCTGCAAACCCTGAATCTTGCCAGAGCCTGAAGTCGCCTCAACCAGCAGAGCGTTCCAGCCGTTTCCGAAGGTCCGGTTCGAGCTACAGCGCGCCGGTCTATAGCTGTTGGGTCAGGAGCCAATGTCGACTTTCAGTTGGAACATCGTTGTTCGTCGTCGCGCGAGCGTCCGAACACCAATAGGCGACTTCGCGGCGGTCAGAACGCCTCCTTCGCACGGAACAGATGCTTACCGGCACCTACCTGGCGTCACGCGGATCCGCGCACGACCAGTCGTCCGGGAATGATCACCGTCTTCTTGGGCTCGCGGCCCAAGATCATGGCAACGGTTGCCTTCACCATTGCCTCGACGGGTTGTTCGTATGTCGTTAGATCATAGGCCGGAGCGGCAGCGAACAGCGTGTTATCGAAGCCCGCCACGGCGATGTCTGCCGGCACCTTCAAGCCGAACTCGCCGCGGATGACGTCCATCGCCCCGAAGGCCAGGACATCGTTTTCGCACAGCAGGACGTCAACGCGATCAGCGGGCGATACCTCGTTCAGATAGCGCCGCACAGCCTCCGCGCCCGAGGCCGCGCTATAATGGTGCGCCACCAGTTCCGGCATCTCGGCGATGCCGTGAGCCTTCCAGAATGCCTTGAAGCCCCGATGCCGGCCAAGCGCGGTCGACAAAGTCTTTGGTCCGGCCATGAAGCCCGGGCGTCGGTATCCTTTTCCATACAGATGCCTGCACAGGTCCTTGATGGCCAGGGTGGTGTCGCAGTTGATCGCAGGCACGCCGGGGATCTGGCTGTCGCGTGCCAGAACGAACATCGGGGCCGCTCCGTCCAGCCTGATATCCTGCAGCATTTCGGTTCTGAAAGCGGTGCCGCACATGATCACGGCATCCAGCTGGCGCTGATCGGCGTTGAGAAGCGCATGCACGTGGTCGAAATGCTCGTTGATGTTGATCAGGACGGCAACGAGACCTTCCGATTGAAGTTCGAGAGTTAGCCGCTCGAGGAACGACAGCTTGTAGGGATTTTCGAAGTCGTCGACGAGAACGGCCACTTGATGCGTAAGATTGGTCGCAAGGCTTCGGGCCAGCAGGTTGGGCCGGTAGTTCAGCCTTTCCGCGACAAGCATGACCTTGGCACGGCTGCTCTCGGTGATCGATGCCCCCGGCGTGAAGGCGCGAATGACCGTCCATTTGGAGACGCCCGCCTGTTCCGCGACGTCTCTTGCAGTCGCCCTCTTAGCCATCACTCTTCCCGCCCGCGTCGTCATATGGAATGCCTATTTCATTTTACGGCAAAATGAAATGGACGTTGACATTCCTTCCCCCGCCGCTATGAATATGCACGTTTGCTACCGGTAGCAAAGAGGTAGCCAGACGGGAGCATCGGCGCGTGTGAATGCGCCGAAAGATGGAGGAGGGGCGCCGCTAAGCCGCGCCCATTTGGAGGAATCGAAATGAAATCGATAGTGAGGAAGCTTGCCTTCGGCGCGGCCGTGCTCGGCTGCCTTGTGACTGGTGCCCAGATCGCTTCGGCAAAGGACGTCAAGATCATCGTCGTCAGCCATGGCCAGGCCAACGACCCGTTCTGGTCGGTCGTAAAGAACGGCGTGACGGCGGGCGCCAAGGATGTCGGCGTCAAGGTCGACTATCGCGCACCCGAGACGTTCGACATGGTGGCGATGAGCCAGCTGATCGACGCGGCGGTCAATCAGAAGCCGAACGGGCTGATCGTCTCGATTCCGGACGCTTCCGCGCTTGGGCCCTCGATCAAGAAGGCGGTCGCCGCCGGAATCCCGGTCATCTCGATAAATTCCGGCTCCGATGTTTCGCAGTCGCTCGGCGCTCTCCTGCATGTCGGCCAGGACGAGTATAGCGCCGGCAAGGCGGCGGGAATGAAGCTGAAGGAGATGGGCGGCAAGACAGCCATCTGCGTCAACCAGGAAGTCGGCAATGTCGCACTCGACCAGCGCTGCAAAGGCTTCGGCGACGGCTTTGCAGGTAATGTGAAGGTTCTGCCGGTTTCCAATGATCCCGCCGACGTCCGCGCCAAGGTGAAGGCGGCGTTGAGCGCGAACGGCGACATCGACACGATCATGGCGCTCGGCGCCAGCACCGCCGGCGAACCATCGCTGGCCGCCGTCAAGGATGTCGGCAAGCTGGGCAAGATCAATGTCGCCACCTTCGACCTTTCGGCGGACTTCCTGAAGGCGGTCGCGGCCGGCGACGCCGCCTTTGCCATCGACCAGCAGCAGTTCCTGCAGGGATATCTGCCGGTCGTCTTCCTGGCGAATTATGCGAAATACGGCCTGATCCCGGGCGGCAACGTGCCTTCCGGCCCGAACCTGATCACCAAGGACAAGGCGGCGCAGGTCGTCGAATTGTCGGCCAAGGGCATTCGCTGAATCAAGCATTGCCCAATGCCGATTGTCGACGGTCCCTCCCCGGTTTCGGGGAGGGCGCTCGACCGCCAGCCGCAAGTTCCGCAACACCGTCCGGACACGAGCACCTCGGCAACTTCGCACGCTATGGGGAGGAATCATGGCTCAGATCGAACAACAGAGCGCCGCTGCCGCGAAACCCGATGAGCGGATCAGGCAAGTCGGTTTTCTCACACATATGATGCGCCGGCCCGAGCTCGGCGCCGTCGCCGGGCTGGTCCTGGTGGTGGTGTTCTTCTTCTTCACCGCCGACCCCTCGATGTTTTCGCTTTCCGGCCTGATGACCATCCTGGCGCCGGCGTCGCAACTGGGGATCCTGGCCGTCGCCGCCTCGCTCTTGATGATCGGCGGCGAGTTCGATCTTTCGATCGGCTCGATGGTGGCCTTCACCGGCCTGATCTTCGGCGCGCTGTTGACCAATTTCGGTCAGTCGCTTTGGATCTCCATCGTCTTCACGCTGCTGCTTGCGGCCGTCATGGGCGCGGTCAACGGGCAGATCGTCATCAGGACGCGGCTGCCCTCGTTCATCGTTACGCTTGCCTTCCTGTTCATCCTGCGTGGCCTGACCCTGGTCGGCCTCAAATGGGCGACTGGCGGCTCGACCCAACTGCGCGGGATAGAGGATGTCGTCGGCGACGGATTGCTGAAGCAGGTGTTTTCGGGCGTCGCGTTCCAACCCTTGTTCAACTGGCTGGCCGAGCATGATCTCATCGAGAAATTCGACAATGGCGTGCCCAAGGTGACGGGTGTGCCGGTCTCGGTTCTCTGGTTCGTCGGGATCACGGGGGTCGCCACCTGGATGCTGCTGCGCACGCGCGTCGGCAACTGGATCTTCGCGGCAGGCGGCGATCCGGTAGCGGCGAGAAATTCCGGCGTGCCCGTCGACCGCGTGAAGACGGGGCTCTTCGCCCTGACGGCGTGCGCGGCGGCGCTCGTTGCCATCATCACCGTGCTGGATGCAGGCTCGACGGACGCGCGCCGCGGCTTTCAGAAGGAATTCGAGGCCATCATTGCGGCCGTCATCGGCGGCAGCCTGCTGACTGGCGGCTATGGCTCGGCGATCGGCGCCTTCTTCGGCGCGATCATCTTCGGCCTCGTCTCCATCGGCCTGACATACACCCAGTTCGACTCCGACTGGTTCCAGGTGTTCCTGGGCTCGATGTTGCTTCTGGCCGTCCTCTTCAACAACTTCATCCGCCGCAAGGTGACAGGGGAGCGCTGATCATGGCTGATGGCAAGACAGTGACCTCGCCGCCCGTCATCGAGGTCAACAACATCGTCAAGCACTATGGTTCCGTCATCGCGCTGTCGGGCGTTTCGATGAAGGTGTCGCAAGGCGAGGTGCTGTGCCTGCTGGGCGACAATGGCGCCGGCAAGTCGACGCTCATCAAGACGCTTTCCGGCGTCGTTCGTCCGACCAGCGGCGACTTCCTCGTCGAGGGCAAAAGTGTCACCTTCAACAGCCCTCGCGACGCGCTCGATGCCGGCATTGCCACGGTCTATCAGGATCTGGCGATGATCCCGCTGATGTCGATCACCCGCAATTTTTTCATGGGCCGCGAGCCGCTCAAGGGCATCCCGCCGTTCCGTCACATCGACTTCAAGCACTGCAATGCCGTGACGCATGAGGAGATGCGCAAGATTGGCATCGACATCCGCGACCCCAACCAGGCGGTCGGCACGCTCTCGGGCGGCGAGCGGCAATGCGTGGCCATCGCGCGCGCCGTCTACTTCGGGGCCAAGGTCCTGATTCTCGATGAACCGACTTCGGCGCTGGGCGTCGCCCAGACATCGATGGTGCTGAAATACATCCATCAGGTTCAGCAGAAGGGCCTAGGCGTGATCTTCATCACCCACAATGTCCGTCATGCCTATGCTGTCGGCAGCCGGTTCACCGTGCTCAACCGGGGCAAGACGCTTGGCACCTGCGCCAAAGGCGAGATCGGCATCGATGAACTGCAAAACATGATGGCCGGCGGCAAGGAACTGCAGACCCTGTCCGACGAGCTCGGCGGAACGATCTAACCTCGAACGGGATATTGATGATGACAACGGCCCTTGAGACCGCGGGACCCTTCACCTTGGCGGTTTGCGCGGAGATGGTGTTCCGCTCGCTACCTGTGTTCGATCGCCTCGCGCGGATCACCGAACTTGGCTTCGCCGCCGAGATCTGGGACTGGACGAAGCACGACATTGCCGCGCTTGCCAGGTCTGGAGCCTCGTTTTCCTCGATGACCGGCTATGTGACAGGCACGCTCGCCGATGACGCGGGCGCGGACGAGCTGATCAGGACGGCGAAACTCTCCATACCGGTCGCCAAGGAGCTGAATTGCCCGCGGCTCAACCTTCACGGCACGGGGCTCGACGGGCAGGGGCTGCCGGTCGTCAAGTCCGAAGACGTGACCGGCCAAATGTGGCTCAAGGCCCGCGATACGCTCAATCGCATCGCCGACCTTGGCGAGCAGGAAGGCGTGACCTTCGTGCTCGAGAACCTCAACGAGGCTGTCGACCACCCGAAAACACCGTTCGCCAAGGCGGCCGACACGATCGCGCTCGTCGCGTCGGTCAACCGGCCGTCGCTCAAGCTCAACCTCGACCTCTACCATGCGCAGATCGGCGAAGGGAATCTGATCGAGCTCTGCCGCCTTGCGCTTCCCCACATCGGGGAGATCCAAGTGGCCGATGTTCCCGGCCGCAACGAACCGGGTACCGGAGAAATCAACTACCCCGCCATCGCCCGCGCCCTCTACCAGATGGGCTACCGCGGCGTCATCGGCATGGAGGCCTGGCCGTCGGGCGACGACGAGCTCGCGCTCAGTCGCTTCCGCCAGGCTTTCACCTGCTAGGCCACCCTTTTCTCGTCAATTGAATTTCGGAGTATCAAATGCCTGCCCAACGCCCCGTGAACATCGCCCTGATCGGGGCTGGCCGCATCGGTTCCTTCCACGCTGAAACCGTTGTGCGCCGGCTTGTCGACGCAAATCTGGTCGCGATCGCAGATCCGGCCGAGGGCGCGGCGCAGGCACTCGCCAGAAATCTGGATGTGCCAACCGCCGCGACCGACGTGTCGGCGGTGCTCGCCGATCCGGCGGTCGAAGCCGTCATCATTGCATCGCCGGCACGCTTCCACACCAGCCTCGCCGTTCAGGCGGCCGTGGCCGGCAAGGCCGTCTTCTGCGAAAAGCCTATGGCACTGACCCTCGAAGAGGCCGATCGCGCCATCGCCGCCGCGTCCAGCGCTCGCGTGCCGCTCCAGGTAGGCTTCAACCGCCGCTGGGATCAGGCTTTCGCCGAAGGACGCGCCGCGATCGATGCGGGCAAGGTGGGTACGCCGCAATTGATCCGGTCGCTGACGCGCGATCCTGGCCCTTATGGCGGCAATCCGGAAAAGACGCCACGGTGGACGATCTTCTACGAGACGTTGATCCACGACTTCGACACGCTTGTCTGGCTCAACCCCGCAGCTCGGCCGGTCGAGGTCACGGCAATCGCCGATGCGCTCGTGCGCCCCGATGCCAAGGACAAAGGCTTCCACGACACGGCCGTCGTCACAATCCGCTTCGACAACGGGTCGATCGCCGTAGCCGAAGCCAATTTTTCCGCCATGTACGGCTACGATATTCGCGGCGAAGTCTTCGGTTCGGGCGGCATGATCACCATGGGCGACGTGCGCCGCTCGAGCATGACCCTCTTCGACAAAAACGGCGTCTCCAGCGATACGTGGCGGCGCGACACCGATCATTTCGTGCACGGCTACACCGCGCAGCTTGCCTCCTTCGTAGGCGCGGTTCGCAGCGGCGTGGTCAAAGGGCCGACCGGTCAGGACGCGCGCACCGCGCTTGCGATCGCTCTGGCATGCATCAAGTCGGTGGAAGAGCGGCGCACCGTGTCGATGAGCGAGATCTGAAGGATTGCGCGAAGGTGGTGGGACATGTCGGTTTCAGATCACGGCGCCAATCGGTCGGCGACCTTTGCGGACCTGAAAGGAGGGATTGCTTGTCGCGAGCTCGTTTTCCCGCCGCAAGTCGAAAAACTCGCCGCCGTCGCCTTTGCGCGTCCTGAACTTCTGGCTTTCGACAGTGCGCTCGAGATTGCTGCCAGCGCCGGCGTCTCGAAGACGACCGTCGCCAGGTTCGCCAGGCTTCTCGGCAAGCGCAGCCTGAAGGAGGCAAGAAGCGTTTTCCGCGAGGAACTCCGACGGCGTCACGAAGCGGACGCTAGGCGGGCAGGTCAGTAGCTGCCATAGCGACAGCGTCGATCACTTCCTTTCAGCAATATCAGGCTTCGGTGATCTCGCAGTCACCGCCCGGTTGGGTGACGATTTCGTCGTGCGTCAGTCTGCCGCCGGCTGCCATGAATCGATGATGATTTGAATCGGAAAGGTGCACAGAGTGTCAGCGCGCAACCGCGTCGACATTCTCGTCGTTCCGGCTGACGAGGAACAGCCCGTGGCGCGCGCGCTGAACACAGTCTGAGTGGTCCGCAAGCTGCTGGGGCCGCTGCCGCACCTTACTTCGGCAACTTGGCGCCCCGCTTGCGCTGGACCAGCACGAGTGTTGCGTCATCCGGGTCAGTCGTGACTGTGAAGCCCATCTCGCGCTCGAGCTCGATTGCTGCGTGGTTTTCCCGGTTTTCGATCGACTCGATCATGTCGAGACCCTGCTCATCCGCGTGGCGGGCAATGTGGGCGAGCAACTCCCAACTGACACCCAGGTGCTTGCGGTCGTCGCGAATGCAGATTGCGACCTCGCCATGCCGGTCGGTCGGATCGCTGGCGAGCGTCGCTACCGCGATCAACATTCCCTCTGGTGCAAATGCAAGGAAGTTATGGATATGAGCATCATCCGAGCGCGTCATGGCAACCAGCCGTTCGTGCGAAACTTCCCGCACGGCGCCGAGAAAGCGGAAGCGCAGATCTTCAGGCGTCACATGGGTGAAAAACTCAGCCAATGCCGGCTCGTCCTCGGGGCGCGCGCCGCGCACTTGGAAACGGAATCCCGTGTGGGTGGTGAGCGTCTTGTTCATTGCATCTGATCCTTGGTCTGTGGTCTGGCTTCGTCGCAGCGGTGAGGGCGGTTATTCGCCCATGTCCAAAAGCACGTCCTGCTTGAGGATTTCGATGCTGCGCAGGCCGAGCAGGCGAATGACGCCTTTGTCCTTGAGGCGGGTGAAGACCCGCGACACGGTCTCGATGGTGAGGCCGAGATAGTCGCCAATATCCAGGCGCGACATCGGCAAATCGACCTGGCACAAGCCGCCCTGACGTTCCGCCATGTCGACCAGGAATGCCGCGACCCGTTCGATGGCGTTCTGGCGGCCGAGGACCAGCAGATGCTCCTGGGCTCTGATCAAACCCTTGAGCGCCAGCGGCAGCAACTGGCGGGACATGTCCGCGGCCGCGGCGATCCGGACAACGCGGATACCGGTCGCGTTGATTGCCTCTGCGAAGAAATGATGCGTGGCGTCGGCCTCGAAGCCAAAAGTCTCTCCGGCCATATGAAAGGCGCTGATCTGCCGGCGGCCGTCAGCCAGCAGCCGGTACACACGCACGGCGCCGAACTCGACCTGGTAAAGAGGCCCGGCCTTTTCGCCCTGGGCGTAGATCTCCGTGCCGGCCGGGAAGAAGCTGACTGGTTGCGCCATAGCCCCGTCGAGGGGAGCGAAAGGGCTCGGCTGCAGTTCAATCTTGGCGATCTGTCGAGCGTACATGGCTGTGTCCCCGGTTGTTCCGTGACACAGCAATCGCGCGAATCCGCAGATCGCGAAATTCGGTTATGTCCCTAAGGGATACTACCTAGTCAGTTCAGTCCGACTCGATGCATTGGCGACTGCATGGCCTTCCAGGGCCGCCCAATTTTGCAGAACTTGACGCATACACCTTGTCGAGCGTCTTCCGCGATACCATGCAGCCGGCCGATTGAGGAAATCGGCGTAAGGCAGGGCAGGCTCCGACCCTCGCGCCAGCCGTGCCGGCGGACGTCACCCACGCTTGGCTTTGGCCGTTTTCGTCTCGGGGTCGCAGTAGATGCCGTAGAGCGTCTGGAGTATGCGTTCCACCTCCTCCGAAGCCAGGCGGTAGTAGACCTGCTGGGCGTCGCGGCGGGTGTCGACCAGCTTCAATGCCCTGAGCTTCGACAGTTGCTGCGACAGCGCCGACTGGTTCATCGCGACGAGGTCCGCCAGTTCGTTGACGGATGTCTCGCCGTCCAGCAGGTGGCACAGGATCATCAGCCGTTTTTCATTGGCCATTGCCGCGAGCAGTTCGGATGCCTCGCGCGCCCTCTTGTCCAATTCGGCGACCTTCTTATTGCGCATATGAACACATTAGAATATTAACAGTTGCGCATAATATTAGCCCGATGCTGTCGCCTGTCAAGCCGACGGGTCGATGACCCTGCGGGAAATCCACACTGGCAGGATCGTTTGACCCGCATCAAGTCGCAACCGGTCGCAAGGGCGCAAGATGAGCCAACGTCGCTGTCTGCGGGAGCGGCAAACATCGGCTCTGCACGCAAGCACCGCCGCAATGGGAGGATAGAGCATGGCGCATGTTGTGGTCCTGGGTGCCGGGCTGGGTGGTACCATCATGGCCTACGAGCTTCGCGACGAACTGGCGAGCGAACATCAGGTTTCCGTGGTCAACAATGGCAGCCACTATTCATTCGTGCCGTCCAACCCCTGGGTCGCCGTTGGCTGGCGCGACCGGCAAGCGATCGAAATCGACCTTGTTCCGGTGCTGGCGCGGCGCAACATCGGCTTTCATCCGCAAGGTGCCAGGCGCGTTCACCCGGTCGAGCGCACGGTGGAACTCAATGACGGCTCATCCGTCACCTACGACTATCTGGTGATCGCCACCGGCCCCGAACTGGCATTCGACGAGATCGAAGGCTTCGGGCCTGAGCACAATACCCAGTCGGTCTGCCACATCGATCACGCACTCAAGGCCAAGACGGCCTTCGATGCGCTCGTCGCCAAGCCCGGTCCGGTCGTCATCGGCGCGGTCCAGGGCGCGTCCTGCTTCGGGCCCGCCTATGAGTTCACCTTCATTCTCGACAAGGCGTTGCGCGACGCCAAGGTGCGCGATCGCGTCCCAATGACCTTCGTCACCTCGGAACCCTATATCGGCCATCTCGGCCTCGACGGCGTTGGCGACACCAAGGGCCTGCTCGAGAGCGAGATGCGCCAGCATCACATCAAGTGGATCTGCAACGCCAAGATCGACAGGGTCGAGCCGGGCAAGATGTTCGTCCAGGAAATCGCCGACGATGGGTCGGTCAGACAGGCGCATGAATTGCCGCATGCCTTCGCCATGATGCTGCCGGCGTTCCGTGGCGTGGCGGCGGTGCGCGGCATCGAAGGCCTCACCAATCCGCGCGGCTTCATCCTCGTCGACAAGCACCAGCGCAACCCAGCCTTCCCCGACATATTCGCGGTCGGCGTCTGCGTTGCCATCCCGCCGATCGGCAAGACGCCGGTTCCGGTAGGCGTGCCCAAGACCGGCTTCATGATCGAATCCATGGTCATCGCGACGGCCCGCAACATCGGCCGGCTGGTCAAAGGCATCGCGCCCGATGCCCAGGGCACATGGAATGCGGTTTGTCTCGCCGATTTCGGCGATTCCGGCGTGGCCTTCGTGGCGCAGCCGCAGATCCCGCCGCGCAACGTCAACTGGTCGTCTTCCGGCAAATGGGTGCACACCGCCAAGGTCGGCTTCGAGAAGTATTTCCTGCACAAGATCAGGACCGGCAAGGCCGAACCCTTCTACGAACGCCTGGTGCTGCAGGTGCTGGGCATCGACAAGCTCAAGCAGATCAAAGTCGAGGCATCCGTGGATGTCCCGGCTGACTGACCAAGGTAAGCCGGCGATGGGGCCGGTTGGCGGGCGCGACGACGGTCCGCAGCCGCCGGCGGCAAATCTGGCGCCGCCTCTTGCGGCCAGCGATAACATTCATATATTTAGATATGATCATATACAAATGGAGATGACGATGTCCCTAGACCGTTCCGTTCTCGCTTTCGCCGGCATCATGGTGCTGCTGTCCGTCGTGCTCACCGCCTTTGTCTCGCCGCTGTTCGTCTGGCTGACGGTCTTCGTCGGGCTCAACATGCTGCAGTCGGCGTTCACCGGCTTCTGCCCGGCGGCGATGGTCTTCCGCAAGCTCGGCGTCAAGCCGGGATGCGCATTCTAAGGAATATCCGGATGCGCATGCCTCTTTTGTTCGCCGCGTTGCTGGCTACCTCTCCGGCGCTTGCCGGCACGCTGACGCTGGCGCCGACCACGGTGACCGAATGGAAGGCGGTCTACGGCCGTGTCGAGGCGCGCGACACCGTTCCGGCGCGCGCCCGCATCGGCGGCGTTGTCGTGGAGCTGGCGATCACCGAGGGCGACATGGTCAAGGCGGGGCAGAAGATCGCCACCGTCCAGGACGACAAGATCGCCTTTCAGGTCGCCGCGCTCGATGCCGAGCTGCGCGCCCTGCGGGCACAGCTGGATACGGCTCAATCCGAACTCGAACGTGGCCAGACCCTGGTCGACAAGGGCGTTATTACCGCGCAGCGTCTCGATCAGCTGCGCACCGAGGTCGACGTCGCGCGCAACCAGCTTGCCGCGACCGAGGCGCAGCGTTCGGTGATCGTGCAGCAGGGCGCCGAGGGCGATGTCCTTGCTCCCGGCGATGGCCGCGTGCTGGCCGTGCCGGTGACGCGCGGCGCCGTCATCATGGCCGGTGAAGTGGTGGCCACCATCGGGGGTGGCGGCGTGTTCCTGCGGCTGGCCATTCCGGAGCGTTACGCGGCGTCCCTCAAGCAGGGAGCCGCCATCCGCATCAATGCCGGCGGCAAGGAGTCCGCCGGCCGGCTCGCCAAGATCTATCCGCAGATGGACAATGGCCGTGTTGTCGCCGATGTCGAGGTCGACAATCTCGATACCAATTTCATCGATGCCCGGGTTCTGGTCGAGCTGCCGGTCGCCGAGCGCTCCGCGCTGCTGGTGCCGGCATCGGCGATCGAGACCCGTTCGGGGATCGATTTCGTGCGCGTCGCCACCGGCGGCGGCGATGCCGAACGTGCGGTGGTCGCCGGCGAGCGGACCAAGCGCGCCGGCGGCGACTATGTCGAGATCCTGACAGGCCTCGCGGCCGGCGATGTCGTGATCACGCCATGAAAGATCCAGCATCGTTCGGTATTGCCGGCGCGCTGACGCGGGCCTTCATCGGCTCGCCGCTGACGCCACTTTTCCTGGTCGCGGCTTTCGCCTTCGGGCTGGTGGCGCTGCTGACGCTGCCGCGCGAGGAGGAGCCGCAGATTTCGGTGCCGATGGTCGACATCTTCGTGCGCGCGGACGGGCTGAAGGCCGACGATGCCGTCAAGCTGATCACCGAGCCGCTGGAGACGATCGTCAAGGGTATCGACGGCGTGGAGCATGTCTATTCCCAGACCCGCGACGATCAGGTGATGGTCACCGCCCGGTTCGTCGTCGGCACATCGTCGGACGCCGCGGTGCTGCGCGTCCACGACAAGGTGCGCGCCAACATGGATCGCATTCCCATCGGTGTGCCCGAGCCGCTGATCGTCGGCCGCGGCATCGACGACGTCGCCATCGTCACGCTGACGCTGTCGCCGAAGCCGGAGGCGGCCGCGCGCATGACTGCCAACGACCTCACCCGCATCGCGCGCGAACTGCGCACCGAGATTGCCAAGATCGACAATGTCGGCCTGACCTATCTGGTCGGCGAGACCGGAGAGATCATCCGCGTCAACCCGAACCCGGAGAAGCTCGCCCTTTACGGCGTCACCCTGCAGCAGCTCGCGGCCAAGGTTTCCGGCGCCAACAAGGCTTTTCCGACTGGGCGCGTGCGAAATCAGGGCGAGCAGATCGATATCGTCGCCGGCGAGACGCTGGCCTCGCCCGACCAGATCGGCAACCTGCTCTTGACCTCGCGCGACAACCGCCCCGTCTATGTCCGCGACGTCGCCGACGTCGCCTTCGCCACCGACGCCGGTGAAGCACTGGTATCCACGGTCACCAGGGCCGGAGCCGGCGTCGAGCGCGTGCCGTCGGTCACACTCGCCATTGCCAAGCGCGCCGGATCGAACGCGGTCGCCGTCGCCGACGCTATCCTGCACCGGGTCGCCCTGCTCCAAGGCGGACTGATCCCCGGCGATATCTCGATCGACGTGACGCGCAACTACGGCGAAACCGCCAACGACAAGGCCAACGAGCTCCTCTACCATCTCGGGCTGGCCACGATCTCGATCATCGTACTGGTCTGGATCGCCATCGGCCGCCGCGAAGCCATGGTCGTGGCCGTCGTCATTCCAGTGACCATCCTGCTCACGCTGTTTGCCTCGCGCGTCATGGGCTACACGCTGAACCGCGTCTCGCTGTTCGCGCTGATTTTTTCCATCGGCATTCTCGTCGACGACGCCATCGTGGTGATCGAGAACATCTCTCGCCACTGGGCCATGGGCGACGGACGCGACAGGCGCCAGGTGGCAATCGAGGCGGTGGCGGAAGTCGGCAACCCGACCATCGTCGCCACCCTGACCGTGGTCGCCGCCCTGCTGCCGATGCTGTTCGTCTCGGGGATGATGGGACCCTATATGAGCCCGATCCCGGCCAATGCCTCGGCGGCGATGATCTTCTCCTTCTTCGTCGCGGTGATGGTGACGCCGTGGCTGATGCTCAAACTCGCCGGACGGGCGCCGGTGCACGCCCGTCAAGACCATGGCAATGGCGGTCCGCTCGGCCGCGCCTACACAGCCGTCGCCCGGCCGATCCTGGCCTCGAAGAAGGCGAGCTGGGCTTTCCTCCTTGCCGTCGGCCTGCTGACGACAGGCTCGCTTGCGCTGTTCTACACAGAGCATGTCACCGTCAAGCTCCTGCCCTTCGACAACAAGTCCGAACTGTCGGTCACCATCGACCTGCCGGAAGGGTCTTCCGTCGAGGCGACCGATGCGGTGGCGCAGGCCGTCGCCGCCAAGGTTCTCGAGCTGGAGGAGGTCCGAACGGTCCAGACACATGCCGGAACGGCGGCGCCCTTCAATTTCAACGGCCTCGTCCGCCATGCCGTCCTGCGCACCGAGCCGCAGCAGGGCGACGTCGCGCTCAACCTGCTGCCGAAAGCGAACCGTACCCGCTCCAGCCATGAGATCGCGCTCGATGTGCGCCAGCGCATCGCAACGATCCCGGTGCCGGAAGGTACCAGCCTGAAGGTCGTCGAGCCGCCGCCCGGCCCGCCGGTGATGGCGACCCTGCTGGCCGAGATCTACGGACCTGACGGCGAGACGCGCCGCAAGGTCGCCGCCAGGATCGAGACGGCGTTTCGCTCCGTGCCTTTCATCGTCGACGTCGACAATTCCTGGGGCCAGCCCGCGCGCCGGCTGCGCGCCACGATTTCGACCGACGATGCGGAGTTCTTCCATGTCGAGGAAAGCGACGTCTTCGACACGCTCGCCATCCTCAATGGCGGGAAGACCGTCGGCTATTCGCATCGCGGCGGCGGCCGCCAGCCGATCCCGATCCGCATCGAGCGGCCGAAGGGCGAAAAGACGCTCGACGAGCGCTTCCTGACCACGCCAATCCCGTCGAATGTCCTGCCCGGCGACCGCGGCGTGGTCGAACTCGGCGATGTCGTGCGGGCGACGCCGGAGCGCGCTTCGTTCCCGGTGTTCAGGCACAATGGCCGCGCCGCCGAAATGGTGACGGCCGAGCTTGCCGGCAGCTTCGAGGCGCCGCTTTACGGCATGCTGGCTGTCGGCAAGGCCATCGACGCTCAGGACTGGACCGGCTTGCAGAAGCCCGCGATCGCGCTGCATGGCCAGCCGGAGGATGAAAGCCGGCCGACCCTGTTGTGGGATGGTGAATGGGAAGTCACCTGGGTGACCTTCCGTGACATGGGGGCTGCCTTCGGGGTCGCGCTGCTCGGTATCTACATCCTGGTTGTCGCGCAGTTCGGGTCGTTCAAGGTGCCGCTGGTGATCCTCACCCCGATCCCATTGACCTTTATCGGCATCCTCGGCGGGCACTGGTTGTTCGGCGCGCCGTTCACGGCCACTTCGATGATCGGGTTCATCGCGCTGGCCGGCATCATCGTGCGCAACTCGATCCTGCTGGTCGACTTCATCCGCCACGCGGCGTCGCCTGAAAGGCCGCTAAGCGAGGTGCTGATCAAGGCTGGAGCCATCCGGTTCAAGCCGATCCTGCTGACGGCACTTGCCGCCATGATCGGCGCGGCAGTGATCCTGACCGACCCGATCTTCCAGGGGCTGGCGATCTCCCTGCTGTTCGGCCTGGCGTCCTCGACGCTGCTGACGGTGCTGGTCATCCCCGCGATCTACCGGGTGCTGCGCACGTGAACGGGAACAGAGCGGCCTGTCGAATGCTTTCCTGTTGTCGGATCGATTTCAAGTGGCGCCGGAATGCAACGTCGTTGATTCACGTCAGATCAAGTAGACGCGCAGCGATTGTCGTTACGGTGAGGTGGATGGAGCTTCGCTCGCTGCCGTCCTTCACCAGCGACGAGTCTCTCGCAAATCTGGTAGCCTACGATTAGCCATCTAGCCGGCACAATTGGTGGCATCTGCCATTGGGATCCTTGCAGTAGTCATCCTTGTCTGGCCAACGATGGCGGATCGTGATCGCTCAAGGAGGGGTTAGATATGTCGACGTCCTTCCAGGCGATGCAGGCCAATTTTCGCGTGCAGGAGCTCTCGCAATGAGGCGAATCGGCACATTCCTGCTGGTCATGCCCATCACCATAGCGGTTATGGCCGGTGTGGCTTTCTTGAATTACAAGAACGACCTTGGCCGTCAGCGGGACGCGGTCAGCCGAGGCAGTCTAATCGCCTACCTCGACATCGGCCCGATCGAATACGCCGACAGCGGTGCGGGCATTCCGCTGCTGTCGATCCACGGTGCCGGCGGCGGCTTTGACCAGGGTCTTGCCCTTGCCGCCGATCTTGTCGGGGGCGGCTTTCGGGTCATCGCGCCGTCGCGCTTCGGCTATCTTCGCACGCCCGTTCCCAGGGACCCCTCTCCAGCCGCGCAGGGCGACGCCCACGCGGCCTTGCTTTCTAGACTGAAGATTCCAAAAGCGGTGGTTGTCGGTGTTTCGGCCGGCGCCCGTTCAGCGGTCCAGCTGACGCTGCGGCATCCGGACAGGGTCGCCGGTCTCATTCTGATAGTCCCAGCCCTCTATTCACCCAGCAGTCCGGTTGCCATCCACGTGGGTCGCGGCAGCAAGTTTGCATTCTGGGCCGTCAGTGCAGGAGGCGATTTCGCTTGGTGGGCCGCCGAGAATATCGCACCGTCGGCACTTATTCGGTTTGTCGGCGTTCGACCGGCACTACTGGCGGCTGCGCCGCAAGCGGAGAGGGTCCGCGTCATGAGCTTCGTCAGGAGCGTTGAACCGCTGTCGCTGCGCTTCGCCGGTATCAACATCGACAGCGCGCCCGAGCTGCATGAGTTGCCGTTGGAAAAAATCACTGCACCCACGATAATCATCTCCGCGCGCGACGATCTGTTCAATACGCTGCCCGCTGCCGAATTGACCGCCGATAGGATCCCCGATGCACGGCTGGTCGTCTACGACACCGGCGGACATCTCTTGGTCGGACGGCTGCAGCAGGTTCGCTTAGCAGTCCGCACCTTTCTAGTTGCCGCTGGCGTGATCCCCCCATCAGATCTGTGACCAATGTCGCCTTGGCGCCGGTTGAGTGCTGTCGCCCATCGAAAGCAACCGTTGGGCCGAGGGTAGAGCGTCATGCCGGCGCTCGCTTTCATAGCGACTGCCGAACTGAGATTGCCGAAGCTAATGTAATGCATGTCGCCCGGAAGTGTCCTCGGATCCGGGATAACGACATGCATAAAATCAGAAGCTTACAGCAGGTCGGGCGAATCCTATTCGCCGCGACATGCTGTAGGGACGTACTCAAATCCGAGTCGGAGCGATTGGCCAGGACCGGGCTTGCTGCGAGGAATGTTGATATGCTCTCAGTCTCCCTGCGTCACAGCAGTTCAGCATTTTGCAAGAAGCAGCGGGCAGGCCGCGGCGCCGCCTTCGAACCACGTACCGCGCTCGCCTTTAACAATTTGCACGGCGTCATCGAGTTGGCCGATCGCGGCTGGCTTGCCGGTCGCGTCAACGAATTCGATCGCGGCGTTGACCTTCGGCCCCATCGAGCCGGCGGCAAAATCTCGTCCGGATATCTCCGTCGTGGCTAGCCGGCGGAGGGCACGGGCTGTGGCGATGCCATAGTCGGCATAAACGGCATCGACGTCGGTCAGCAGCAGAAGCATGTCGGCCTTCAATTGGCGGGCAAGAAGGGAACTCGCCAGATCTTTGTCAATGACGGCTTCCACTCCGCAGAGGCTGCCGTCATCCATGGCTATCACCGGAACTCCACCGCCGCCCGTGCAGATGACGATGACGCCGCGCTCGACAAGGAACGAAATCACGGAGGCTTCCAGAATCTCAAGCGGCCTCGGCGAAGGTACGACGCGGCGCCATTTGTCGCCATCGGGCGCGATCGGCCATCCGCGTTCCGCGGCAAGCCGAAGCGCCGTCGCCTTCTCGTACACCGGGCCTATCGGCTTGGTTGGTCGAGCGAAAGCCGGGTCGCGAGGATCCACCCGCACTTGCGTCAGCAGGGTGGCGAACAGCCGCTCCTTGAGGAGATTGCCGAGCTCCTGTTCAATGACGTAGCCGATCATCCCCGCGCTTTCGGCGCCAAGTACGTCGAGCGGAAAGGCTCCGCCGTCAGGATGGGCTGCCGCTGCTTGCAGCGCGAGCAAGCCCACCTGTGGGCCATTGCCATGCGTGATTACGATCGAGTGCCCTTCGCCGATCAGCGCCGCCAGCACGGATGCGGCACGCTTGATGTTGGCGCGCTGGTTGTCGGCGGTCATCGGCTCGCCGCGCCGCAGCAACGCGTTCCCGCCAAGCGCGGCCACGATAAGCATTTCAGTTGCCAATCGTCGCGACTAGCAGGGCCTTGATCGTATGCATGCGATTTTCCGCCTGATCGAACACGATCGACGCGTCCGATTCGAATACCTCGTCGCTGACCTCCATGCAGTCGATGCCGTATTCGCGCGCAATGAATGCACCGATCTCGGTATCGGTATCGTGGAAAGCCGGCAGGCAATGCATGAATTTCGCGTGCGGATTGCCGGTGGCCGCCATTACGTCGCTCGTCACCCGGTAAGGTGTCAAAAGGCGAATGCGCTCGGCCCAACCGGATTTGTCCTCGCCCATCGACATCCAGACATCGGTGTAGACGAAGTCGGCATCCTGGACGCAGTCCTTTACGTCTTCGCCCAATCTGAAGCGCCCCCGGCTGTTTTGCGCCAGGTCCCTGATGTGAGCGCTGAACGCCTCGTCGGGCCAGAGTTCGTTGGGCGAAGCAATGCGCATGTCGATACCGACTTTGGCCGCGCCCAGCGCTAGTGACATCGCGACGTTGTCGCGCCCCTCGCCGACGAAAGCGACAGTCATGTCCGAGAGGTGCTTATGGGTGAACTCGCGCATGGTCATGAAATCGGCAAGAATCTGCGTCGGATGCGCTTCGTCCGTCAGGCCATTGTAGACCGGCACCCCGGCATAGGTGGCCAGCACTTCCGCCTGTTGCTGGGCAAAACCGCGATACTCGATGGCGTCATACATCCGGCCAAGCACACGTGCGGTATCCTTCATGGATTCCTTATGGCCGATATGGCTTCCGCTCGGACCGAAATACGTGACATGAGCGCCCTGATCGTAAGCCGCCACCTCGAACCCTGTGCGCGTGCGCGTCGAATCCTTTTCGAAGATCAGTGCGATATTTTTTCGGGAAAGGCGCGGCACTTCGTGTCCAGCGTGCTTGGCGGCCTTGAGATCCGCTGCAAGCCTCAACAGAAATCGAATCTCGTCACCTGTCAGATCGTCCAGCGTGAGGACGGACCGGCCGTGCAGGTTGATCGACATTGTGAAGTTCCTTTCAGATTGGGTCGCGCGCCAGGGGACAGGTCATGCAGTGCCCGCCGCCGCGCCCACGGCTGAGTTCGGCGCCCTCCACGGTAATTACTTCTATTCCAGCCCTGCGCAGAAGGGTGTTGGTGTAGACGTTTCGGTCGTAACCGATGACCACGCCCGGCTCGATCGCGACGACGTTATTGCCGTCGTCCCATTGTTCCCGCTCTGCTTCATAGCGGTCGCCTCCCGTGGCGATGATCCGCAGCGACTTCAATCCGAGCCCGTCGGCGACAACAGACGTGAATGGCTCTCTTTCCTCCGTTACCTCGACTGCCGCGTCTCCGTCACCGGGTCGCAGCGAAAAGGAACGCAGGCGTTCGACAACGGGCGGATACATGGTGACCAGGTCGCGATCACAGAAAGTGAAAACGGTGTCGAGATGCATGAAACCGCGATCTCTCGGCATCAGGGCTGCAATCACACGGGTCGCTTCGCCGCACGCGAACAATTTTCGTGCAAGGTCGCCCACCGCTTGCGGCGTCGTGCGTTCTCCCATGCCGACGAGCACCGTTCCACCACCGATCGGCATGACATCCCCACCCTCCAGGCTATTACAGGTTCCCAGGTCAGGCGACACGAAGGGAATGCTATTGTCTCGAAAGCGAGGATGAAACCGATACACCGCTTCGACATTGGCGGCTTCCGGGCGGCGCGCGGCCCAGTACATGGGATTGACCGAGACCGAGCCATGGATCCAGCAGGAACTGTCGCGCGTGAAAAGCTGGTTCGGCAACGGTGGCAGCACGAACTCCTGAGGGGCGAACGTCCTGCCGGTCAGTCCCGCGGGCTCGAAGGGTAGCTCGGCACGAGCGATGCCGCCGACAAGCACGGTCGCGAGGTGATCCGATGGCATCTCATCGAGCCAACCCCGCATTTCGCCGACCATGTCGAGGCCGACGACACCGGCGTGAATCCTGCGGTCGAGGAGCCAATCGCGGGCCTTGGCCAGGCTCATCGTCTCTGCCAGGAGTTCTCCGAAGGAATGCACCAGCACACCGCGTTCACGCAAGGCATCGACGAAGACATCGTGCTCCTGGCGGGCCCGCTTGACCCACAGCACGTCGTCGAAAAGCAGCGCCTTGCAGTTTTCCGGTGTCAGCCTGCGCAGGCTGAGATCGGGTCGATGGACCATCACCTCGCGCAGACGGCCGACTTCGGAGTGGACACCCAGCTTCGTCATCGAGCGCTCTCTTCAAAGCGGGCTGATGGCGCCGGTCCACATTTCGTAGACAGCGAGAATGGCGACTGCGACGAGGGCTACGGCGAGTGCCGCTTCGGCAGGACGGAATAGACGCTGACTGGTTTCGCGGCGCGCCCAGATGTAGAAGATGATGCCGGGCGCATAGAGGATCGCGCACATGAACAGGTAGGCAGGTCCGGCCGCGTAGACGAGCCAGAGCCCGTAGACCGTTGCTAGTAGTCCAGCGAAGAGAGGACCTGTTCGCTGCTCGCCAGTCGTATAGCTCTCTCCAGTCAATGCCAGCTTGGCCGCGTAGGCGCCGGAGAAGATGTAAGGCACAAGAATGGCCGCCGACGCGATGTAGAACAGGGCCTGATAGGTGCTCTGGGCGAAGAGCGTGATCACCAGGAAAGCCTGGACCAGCAGGTTGGTGATCAGAAGCGAGGTCGACGGCACGCCGCGTTCGCTTTCCTGGCCGAAGAATTTCGGCATCGTCCCATCCTTGGCGGCGACATGCGGAATTTCGGCCGCCAGCAGCGTCCAACTGAGGAAGGCGCCGACCACCGACACGACAAGCGCGATGTTGATGAGGATTGCACCCCAGGGCCCGACAACCGCCTCCAGAACGCCGGCCATGCTCGGGTTTTTCAGCGCGGCAAGTTCCGGCTGGTTCAGGATGCCGAGCGACAGCAGCGACACCAGGGCGTAGAGCGCGAGGCAGGTGAAGAAGCCGAGAATCGTCGCCGTGGCGATGTCCTTGCGGCGCTCGGCACGGCCGGAGAATACGCTGGCGCCCTCGATGCCGATGAAGACCCACAGCGTCACCAGCATCGTGCTTTTCACCTGTGCGGTGATCGAGCCGAGGCTGGCGTTGCCGAGACCGGTGAAGTCGAGAGACCAGACCTGAAGCTTGAAGGCAACGGCAACAACCCCAACGAACAGAACGATCGGAGCGATCTTTGCCGCCGTGACGATGAGGTTCACGACCGCCGCCTGCCGGATGCCGGCAAGGATCAGGAGGTGGATCAGCCACAGCAAAACCGATGCACCAAGCACCGCCTGCCAGGTATTGCCATCGCCGAACGCCGGAAAGAAATAGGACAGCGCGCTGAACACGATCACCGCGTAGGAGACGTTGCCGACCCAGGCGCTGATCCAGTAGCCCCAGGCGCTGTTGAAGCCGATGAAAGGACCGAAGCCGGCCTTGGCGTAAGCGTACGGGCCGGCGTCGAGTTCGGGCTTGCGGGTCGCTAGCGACTGATAGACGAAGACCAGTGCCAGCATGCCGACGGCGGTGATGGCCCAGCCGATCAGGATGGCGAGGGGACCCGCACCAGCCGCCATGTTCTGCGGCAGGCTGAACACGCCGGAGCCGACCATTGAACCGATCACGAGTGCAGTCAAGGAACCCAGTCGAAGTCTCGCTGGCGCCGCGGTCTCGACTTTCATAACAGCAATATCGATATCAGCCGTAGTCATGATGCGCTCCCGAATTGAAGGCTCTGATGGGAGGCAATGAATAGGAAGACGAGGCTTCCAGCTTTGATGCCGGTCAAATTGAAACTTGATTTCCAAAGGTGTGAGTTGAGGGGTCACTCATCTCGCTCGACCAGAGATCGTTTGATCCTCATCAACGTCAAGACGAAATCGCCTCTGCATATTCAGGCCGTTCAATAAACCGAGCGCGGCCCGCTCCCATGCAGAGGTGCAATCATGAACAACAATATTCTGAGGCAGGACATCATCGATGAGCTGGAGTTTCAGCCGAGTATCGACGCGGCCAATATCGGCGTCGCCGTCGACAACGGCGTGGTCACCCTGACCGGCCATGTGTCGACCTATGCGCAGAAGGCAACCACGGAAGAGGCGGTACGCCGCGTCAAAGGTGTAAAGGGTATCGCGCAGGAGATCGAAGTGCGGCCTGTCGGCGGCAACCTGACGGCCGACGACGAGATCGCCAAGCGCGCCCTGCACTCTATCAGCTGGAATACCGTCGTCCCCGACGGAGCGGTACAGGTCAGGGTCCAGAATGGCTGGGTGACACTCACCGGCAAGGTGGAGTGGCAGTATCAGAGATCCGCGGCGTTCGCCGCGATCCGATATCTGGCTGGCGTTCTCGGCGTGCATAACAGCATCGAGGTGCTGCCACAGGCCACGGCGTCCAATGTGAAAAAGTGCATCGAAGACGCCTTGAAGCGCAGTGCGGAAGTCGAGTCGAAAGCGATAGAAGTCAACGTGTCCGACGGCAAGGTTACACTGAAAGGCAAGGTCAACAGCTGGGCCGAACGTCGCACGACAGAGCGCGCGGCCTGGGCCGTGCCCGGGGTGCGCATGGTCGAAGACCACCTTACAATCGCTTAAAGCGTCGGAACGTCAAAGGGAAGCGAGCATGGCACGCCGGCGCCCATGCATATGCGGGGTTCCTTCGCCCACGTCGCATCGCGGGCGAAGGGGTCGATGTCGAACAAAGCCCGACCCACGCACGTCTCCGCAGTCGGCGAGGATCGCGCTTGGTGCACTGACAGATCGTCAGGCGATGTCGGCCGGTTCGGCCTTGCGTTTTCGCCCGGTGATCATGGCCCGGACCAGGTTTTCACGGTGCCGTAAGCTTGCCAACGCGACGCCGCCAATGTGCAGCAAGACAAGCAGCAGCAGGCCGTGTGCAGCCAGGCTATGCGCCAATTCGACCCACGACACGCCGAAATAGGCGTCCGTCGTCATCAGCCAGCCGGTCAGCGCGGTTGAGCCCATAGCCGCCATCAGCACGATCACCATCACACCGCCGGCCGGATTGTGGCCGATGTAGCGGGCTTCGCGGCCGCTCAGTATTGCCGCGAGATAGCGCAGCACCGTCGCCGGATCGCGCACGAATTGAGTGAACCGCGCGTAGTGCGTGCCCAGGACACCCCATAGGAGCCGCATTGCGACCAGCGCGGCGGCAGCGTAACCCGCCAAATGGTGAAGGACCTCCGAAGAATGGGAGGTGAGCCAGGCGGTGATGAAGCTGAGCGCCAGCGCCCAGTGGAAGCCCCGCACGACCCGGTCCCAGACGCGCACCATCTCCGGCGATGGCTGCGCGTCCGTGATCGCTGAAGTACTCAGATCAATTTTCGCCGGCTTCGGCATTGTCGAGCTTTTCAAGGGTCTCGGCATTGTAAGCCCAGTTCACTTTCTTGCCGGCCTTGTCGACCGCGTAGACTTCGTAACAGCCCTTCTCGACCTTGATCTGGCGGACCGTGAGGCCTTCGCCGGTCAACTGGGCCTCGAGCGTTGCCTTGGGCTTGAACTGCGATTTCGGAGCGGTGCTGCAGCTGCCGCCGGCGGCGAGGGCTGGCGCGGCAATTAAGCCCGCCAGGGCGGCCAAGGTGAGTGTACGGTACATGATGGCTCCATTCTGAAGGCGCGGATGTTGCGCCCGTGGGTGGGATTCGGATCGGCTTTGTTGGACGGCGATGTGACCGTCATGGTGCGACATAGCCAATTCAAGCTGACAAACAGCTGACGGTTGCACGGGCAGCGACATCGACGCTGAAGATCGGGCTCGCGCGGGGTGGATTGATCTGGCGCAAGGCCGGCGTCTCACAGCGCGAGCAGCATGCCGGTCCGGACTGAGAGCGCTTTTGCCGTCGTCCTGAAGGAGGATTGTCATGAAAACGATATCGAGGAGTGCAGGGCTCGGGCTCGCTGCCGCAATGTTCATGGCCGGTGCTGCCGGCGCCGTCCAGGCCGCCGCGCTTGTTCAAGTCTCGCTGTGGGACAAGGGCGCAAGCATGGAAATGCCGATGGGCCTTGCCTATGCAATGCCAGGCCTTGATCCGGCCAGGGCGACCATGGGCATCAAGGCTTTGCCTGGAGCTGTGAAGGCCGGGGAGGTTACGTTCAATGTGAAAAATGACTCCAAGGACACCGTTCACGAGATGATCGTGATGTACCTTGCCGATCCCAGCAAGCCGCTTCCCTACGTTGAAGCCGAAAACAGCGTCGACGAAGACAGGGCCGGCGACAAGGGCGAGGTTTCGGAGCTTGGCCCCGGCAAATCAGGTGCGTTGACAGTCGACCTGAAGGCTGGAAAATACCTGCTCATCTGCAACGTGCCAGGCCACTACGGGGCCGGCATGTGGGCTGAGTTCACCGTCGATCCATAAAGCGGACAGCGGTTCGCGCTGCAGCGGTGGTTGTCCCGGTTCCGACGGTTGCCGGGATCGCCGGTTTTCAGGAATGGTGGCAAGCTGCGGGATCGGAAATGTGGCGATACTGATGGTGCGCCTCATCCCTGGTCGCCTGTCACCATTGTAAGCCCATTGTCAGCTTGGCTGTTCTAGCCGGGCTTTGCGACCGAGGAATGATTCCCCAAAAACAATCGCCTGCGGGGTCGCCGCATGCGATCAGGAGCTATTTGAACATGCAGCTTTTCAAGTCTGGGCTGGTCTTGGTCCTTTTGACGGCGTCGGCGCCCGCCTTCGCCAACGCGACCGTTAACGTCAAGCTATGGGACAAGGACGGCGTCGTGAACACCGACGCCAAGATGGGAATGGGCATGCCGGCGAACATGAGCATGGCAACCATGAGGGTCAAGCTGGACCAGACCGTCGTGCCGGCAGGCAAAGTCACCTTCCAGGTGAGCAACACCTCCAAGGACACGGTCCACGAGATGATCGTCGTCCCGGTCGCGGATGCCAAGAAAGCCGCGTTGCCATATGCGCCGAATGAAAATCGGGTCAACGAGGATGCGGCAGGCCATCTCGGCGAGGTCTCGGAGCTTGATCCGGGCAAGACCGGATCGCTGACGCTCGACCTCAAAGCCGGCAACTACGCAGTCTTTTGCAATATTCCCGGCCACTTCATGAACGGAATGTGGGCGACAATCCTGGTCAAATAGGCCGTGGTCGATGAAGGGCCCGCCGCGCCAAAGCTGCGGCGGGTTTTCGATTGGTTCGCGCCGCCGACCCCTCAGCTTTCCGACGCGATCCAAAAGCGAAATCGCGTTATCGGCCTGGGCTGAGCCATCACGGCCGTTCTACACGGGCAACCTGATAGGTATGCATGGCACCGTTGCGCTCGACCGACATATATTCGCCGGTCACGAACAGTTCGTCGCCGAGATGGAAACCGATCTCGTCGTCGCGATCGCCATCGGCGTAGTCGAAAAACCACTGGCCGCCTGGCTTGCGCCTCAGCCGGCCGATGAGATCTTCCTCGCCGGTACGAAACCGGCGAACACGGCAAGAGCCCCTGTGCGATCTCCACTCCTGCACGTCGATCCGACCTTCGCCGGTCAATGGGGCCAGTAGATCATAGCCTTCCTGACGGTCACCTTCCGGATGACCTTTGTCGCGGGCAAGCAACAACCGTATGTGGCGGAATTTCGACGAGAGCTCCTTTGAAGTGGTCATGGCGAACTCCTTTCAGGGAATTCTATATCGCGGCAACAGGATGTGGCTCTTGATCCGCATCAAGGAAGCCTCGAAACCTGCGTTTCTTCAGGGGCTCATCCACACCATTGCGCCGCTGGCCAAGGCCATCGCGATCAGGGTGGCGAGCGCCAGTGGCGGCCAGAACCTGGCCGGGCCGGCGGAGACAGCAAGTAGCAGACGGCCAAGCGCATTTGCGGCGAGCGCGGCGAGCACGCCGCAAAGCAGCCCGGATATGCCGAATGTCGGAATGCCGGCCGTGCGGCTGCGGTCAGGTGCGTCCCGTTCCTGCCAGCCACGCTCCCGACCGACGAGCAGACCTATTGCCAAGGCGAGCCCAAGCTGGGCAATGAGCGGATCCCATCTACGCGGCGATTTTCAGGCGGCGACAGTCGGCAGGCGGTCGCGAACCCACCTGACGATCTGGCCCGCCGTCATTGCACCGGATGTGCGCGAAAGTTCGCGCCCGCCATGGAACAGGATCATGGTCGGGATGCCGCGAATGCCGAGTCTGGCCGCGACAGCCTGCTCGTTGTCGGAGTTGAGTTTGATCAGGCGAACATGCGGCTCAAGCTCGTTGGCCGCGGACTCATATGCCGGAGCCATCATCTTGCAAGGTCCGCACCAGGGCGCCCAGACGTCGACGACAACCGGCAGGCTGCTGCGCGCGATCTGACAATCGAAAACGCGGGTGTCGACGTCTTCCGGGTGACCCGAAAACAGCCTGTTCCTGCACTTTCCGCATTTCGCCTCCATGGCGTTGCGGGCCGGCGGCAGACGGTTGACCCCGCCGCATTTGCTGCAAACCACCAGATTTTGCTGTGCCATGGCCATTCACCGAACTTGTTCTCGACCCACTATGCGCGCCACGGCTGTCCGTCGCCAAGGGCGCGTAACGCGTTCAGGATAACCGCAACGTCAATACCCTCCTGAATCAGCGCACCGGCAACGGGCGTGATCTGCCCCATGGCCGCGGCCGCCATGGCCAGTCCCGACAGCGCCAGCCCTGCAATGATGCTTTGCAAGGCGATCGCCCGCGTTCGCCTTGCAATGCGCACCGCATCGGCTACCGGCTGCAGCCGGTCGGTCAGAACGATGACGTCGGCTGCCTCGGAGGAGGCGGTCGCGCCACGTGCTCCCATGGCTACACCGACCGTTGCGGCCGCCAGGGCAGGGGCATCGTTGATACCGTCGCCGGCCATCATCGTCGGCGCCAGGGCCTTCTCGGCTTCGACAGTCGCGATTTTGTCGGCAGGGGTCGCGTCGGCCACAATGGCGTCGAGGTCGAGCAAAGCAGAAATGCGCTTCGCCGCCACGACATCGTCGCCTGTGAGCATGATCATGCGTGCAATGCCGGCGGAGCGCAGCTTGCCGAGTGCACTCCGCGCATCGACACGCAGGGCGTCACCGAACGTGAATATACCGGCAAGCCGTCCGCCGAGTGCTACAAAAACCCTGAGCACCGGTTCGTCCCGGTATCTTTCTTCACCGCTCTTCGCCCAACACGGCAATGGCTTGTTGGCCAGCACGAGAGCCCGGGATCCCGCCGCGATAGCCATGTTCTCGACCCGGCCGTTCATTCCCGCACCGCGATGCTCTCGCACATCATGCGGATGCGAAAGCATCAGATGTCTGCCGCGCGCTGCCCGGATGATCGAGTCGGCGAGAACATGGTGCGAGGCCTGCTCCAGGGACGCCAACAGTTGCAGCAGATGGTCGGCATCGCGGCCGGGTTCAGCTTCAATCTCGATGAGTTCGGCGCCACCGATGGTCAAGGTCCCCGTCTTGTCGAAGATCGCCGTCCTAACTTGGGCGAGGGCCTCCAGAGCCGCCGAGCCTTTCATCAGGATGCCGGCGCGCGCGGCGCGCGATACGCCGCCGATGAAGGCAACGGGCGCCGCGAGGATGAGCGGGCAAGGCGTCGCGACGACCAGCACGGCGAGCGCCCGGATTGGATCGCCGGAGATGTACCAGGCGGCACCGGAAACCAGCAAAGTGGCTGGCAGCAGGAAGAGAGCAAAGCGGTCGGCCATGCGAATAAAGGGCGCTTTGACGGTCTGCGCTGCCGCGACCATGCGCACGATCGCGGCATAGGTGCTCTGGTCCGCGCGTGCGGAGGCCCGCATGCTGAAGGTTTCGCCCGCATTGATGGTTCCGCTGCGTAGCATGTCGCCCGTGTTTCGCCGCTCCGGCAGCGGCTCTCCGGTCACCGCCGACTCGTCCAGCGATGCCGACGGGTCGAGCAAGATGCCGTCCACGGGTAGCAGCTCGCCGGCGCGCACCAGGAGAGTGTCACCGATAGCGACCTCTTCAATCGGGATCATTTCTGTTCCATTTGCCGACTTGCGATGCGCGACACGCGGCGAGCGATCGGTAAGTGCTTTGAGACTCCGCTCGGCGCGGCCGCGGGCAAAGTCCTCGAGCACTGTGCCGCCGGCATACATGATCGCGACCACCACCGCCGCCAGCGGCTGGCCGAGCAGCAGCGCAGCCGACATCGACACGAGCGCGATTGCGTCCACGCCGAAGCGGCCGATCCAGAAATCACGCAGAATGGAGATGGCGAGAGCCCCGACCACAGGCAAGGTCGCGATCGTCCAGATCGTGTCGGCCTCGAGCGGGCCGACCCTGGTTTGCCGAACGCCGAAGCCAATGGCGAGGCCCAGGATGGCGATAGCCAGCAATGCGCGGCGAAGGGTGGACTCGTTCATGCGATGTCTTCCGATTTGGTCGATGCTCGCCAAACTTCGTCAGCGCTGACGGGCGCGTCGAACTCGGGCAACAGCTAACCGCAAGAACTGGAGAACGCTTTGATCCAACGCAACGAACGGGCAGGATTGACCAGCGATGATCGCCACGAACAGGAGAAATAAGGGTGACGATCCGAAATCTCGAACATGCGTTCGCGCCGAAGTCGGTTGCTGTCTTCGGCGCGTCGGCGCGTGACGGTTCCGTTGGCCGGGTTGTCTTCGACAACGTCGTCAGCGGCGGATTCGAGGGCGAGATCTGGCCGGTCAACCCGAAATACCTGCAAGTGGAGGGTCGGCAATGCTATCACAACGCGGCCGATCTTCCGGGTATCCCAGACCTTGGTGTCATCGTCACGCCGCCTGATACAATTCCGGGCATCGTGCGCGACCTTGCTGAAAAGGGCACGCGGGCGGCGGTCGTCATCACCGCCGGCCTTACGCGCGAAAACGGCCTGCGCCAGGCGATGCTCGATGCGGCCAAGCCCACGCTCTTTCGCATCATCGGACCGAATACAGTCGGGCTGATGATCCCGCCGGTCAAACTTAACGCCGGATTTGCGCATATGGCCGCCAGGCCCGGCAACATCGCGCTGCTGTCGCAATCCGGCGCCATCGCCACATCGCTGATCGACTGGGCGGCGGACAACAATGTCGGTTTCTCGCAGATCGTCTCCCTGGGCGACATGGCGGATGTCGACGTAGGAGATTGTCTCGACATGCTGGCGGGAGATGCTCGCACACGCGCCATCGTGATGTATCTCGAAACGATTCCCAATCCGCGCAAGTTCATCTCGGCCGCGCGTGCGGCGGCGAGGATCAAGCCGGTGATCGCAATAAAATCGGGCCGGCACGAGCAATCGGCCAAAGCGGCCGCGACTCATACCGGCGCGCTATCGGGCGCCGATCGCGTCGTCGATGCGGCCTTGCTGCGCGCTGGCATACTGCGCGTCAAGGGCCTCACGGAGTTGTTCGATGCGGTTGAAACGACCGCTCGTTTCGTCCCGCTGGAACGAGCCCGCGTCGGCATCGTTACCAATGGCGGCGGCGCCGGCGTGCTTGCTGTCGATCAACTCATAGAAGGCAACGGGGAATTGGCCGAACTGTCGCCAGGAACGATCGCCTGCCTGGATGCCGTCCTGCCGAGCACATGGTCCCACGCCAATCCTGTCGACATTATCGGTGACGCCCCGCCAGAGCGCTATCGAGGCGCGATCGAGGCCGTCGCGGCCGATGCCGGGACCGACGTCGTCCTGGTCATGAACTGCCCGACTGGGCTCGGCTCGCCGCTCGCTGCGGCAAGCGCGGTGGCGGCGCTCGTGCAAGACGGCAAGATTGGCGGCAAACCTGTCCTGACCTGCTGGCTTGGCGGATACACGGCGCGCGAAGGGCGACGTGTTCTTCGGGATGCCGGTATTGCCAGCTTCGAGACGCCAGCGGATGCCGCGATGGCCGTCTCCAATCTCAGCGAATGGTCGCGGGCCCAGCGGGCCTTGCTGCGCACGCCGTCGAGCCAGGGCGAGGCCGCCACGAGCGGCCGAGAAGCGGTGCTTGCCGTATTCCGGCAGGTTGCCAAGGAAGGTCGGCGAATGCTGACCGAAACCGAAGCCAAGGCGGCGATTTCGGCCTACGGCATCCCGGTGCCCGAGACGATCATCGCCAGATCTCCTGCCGAAGCGGAGGCGGCGGCCGGCCGACTCCTCAAGGTGTCGGAACAGGTCGTGGTCAAACTCCTATCCAAGGCGGTCTCGCACAAGTCGGATATTGGCGGGGTTATGCTCAACATTGTCGATGCCGCAGCCGCAGGGGCGGCGGCACGCACAATCGAGGCGCGCGTGCGCAAGCACGCACCACAAGCCGATATTGAAGGCTATGCCGTTCAGCCTATGGTGGTGCGAAAACAGGCGCAGGAACTCATCCTCGGCATGAGCCGGGATCCGATCTTCGGCCCGGCCATTCTGTTTGGAGCCGGCGGCGTCGCCGTCGAGGTAATGGATGATACGGCGATCGCGTTGCCGCCGCTCGATGACATTCTTTCCCGTGACCTGATCGGGCAAACGCGGATTGGCCGCCTGCTGGCCGGATTCCGCGACCGCAAGCCGGCCGATCGGCAGGCGATCATCGCAGCGCTCAACGGCCTGTCGCAGATGATCGTCGACTTTCCGTGCCTCGTCTCGATGGATATCAACCCGTTGCTCGCCGATACCGCCGGCGTGATCGCAGTCGACGCTCGCATCGAGATCGACCCGGAACAGGTGGACGAGCCGGGTCCGAATCCGGCGCTTACCATCAGGCCTTATCCGTCGGGTTGGGGAAAAGAGTTTTCGGCCGACGGCACGTGTTACCATATCCGGCCGATCAAGCCGGTCGACATCGCGCTCTATCCCGAATTCCTTGCCAGGATTTCGCCTGATGATCTGCGCCTGCGTTTTCTGTCGCCACGCAAAAGCTTCTCCGACCAGATGTTGAAGCGGCTCACCCAGCTCGACTACGATCGTGACATGGCTTTCGTCGCGCTGGAGACGAGCTCCGGTGCGCTGGCGGGTATCAGCCGGATATCTTGCGATCCGGACCACGCCGTCGCCGAATACGCCTTGCTGGTGCGTACGGATATACAGGGTCATGGTCTGGGCTGGGAATTGCTCAGGCAGCTCGTCTATTATGCGAAAGCCGATGGCATCGAACGGATCGAAGGGACAATACTCGGCGAGAATACGAAGATGCTGGCCATGTGCCGCGAGTTCGGCTTCTCGATAAGGCGCCATCCGAAGGAACCCGGTCTTGTCGAGGCAACTCTCGAACTCTGTTGATGCCAATCGCCCCTGCTGCAGCAATCAGGAGGCTGTGCGCAGGGTTTCGGACGCATCGCTCTCGGAGTGCCTTCTCAATTCCAAGACGATGTCAGCGAGCTTTCGATCGACGTTGATTCTTCGCCAGCCAGACTGGACGGTATTTCGCAGCAATTGCCGCGAGAGGATATCTATCGTGGCGTCGGAAGGCCCCCCCTTGCGCTCGTCGACCCGCTGCCAAAGGACGAGCGGGTCCGCTTCCAGCCAAAATCCGTGGAAGTCGATAGCCCGGCTGCGCGCCGCTTTCTCGATCCGCTCATGATCGGCTGGTCTGTCGAAAACGGCATCGGCCACCACCGAACCGCCCTGCGAAAGGATCAAGCCCGCCCGCCATGCCATTTCGCGGTAGACGCGATCGGAGACTTCCGGCCGATAGGCTTTGTCCGGCAGCCTAGTCTCGGCCGGCACTCCGTGCATGGCCTTGCGGATACGGTCGCTTTCGACAATGCGCGCGCCGGGCGGCGCACCGATATGGGCGGCGAGCGCCTCGGCAATAGTCGTCTTGCCGGAGCCACTGAGGCCACCGATGGCAACGAGCCGCGGAGGCTTTTCCTGGAGCAATGCTTGCGCAAGGTCGAAATAGGATCTGGCTTCGGCAGTCAGTTTGTCAGTATCGGCACTGCCTTCCTCGACCTGGGTGGCAGTAATGTGCGCGCGCACTGCAGCCCGCACCGCCATGAAAAAAGGCAGCAGGATGAACCCGTCCTCGTCGTCGGCTTCGTCGAGATAGCGGTTCATCACAAGATTGGCGAGCTGCGGAAAGCCGCGGTGCCACAGGTCCATCAACAGAAAGGCAAGGTCGTACAGGACATCGATGCTGGCGATCTGGTCGTTGAATTCGATGCAATCGAAGAGGCGGGGCTCGCCGTCGAAAAGGCAGATGTTGCGAAGATGCAGGTCGCCATGACACCGCCGGATCTTGCCCGCGGCTTCGCGGCGGTTGAGCAATTCGGAATGGCGGGCGAGTTCTGAGCAGAAGGCCCCGGCAAAGGTCTCGATCTCTGCTTTTTTGAAGACATGACTGGTGGCGAAGCTGGCCTCGTTGATATCAAGCACACCCGCCAGGTTGAACGAGCCGCTGCCATCATGAACCGTCGGCGCGGCACGGTGGTATCCGACGATCATGCGCGCAACCGCGGTCATCAGTGCCGGCGTCAATTCTCCCGCCGTGGCCATACGATCGAGAAGCTTGGACTGATCAAAGCGGACCATCTCGATCGCTGCGTCGACCACCTGCCCCGCGCCATCAAAAGCCAATTTGCCGTCGGCTTCGCGTGTGATGTGACGCACCCCCAGGTAAAGGCCGGGTGCGGTCTTCGAGTTGAGTTCCACCTCTTTCTCGCAAGCGGCCAGCCTGAGGGCTGGCGTCGAGAAATCGACGTAGGGCAGCTTGACCGCCCGCTTCATCTTGTAGGCGCATTGGCCAACGAGGAAGATGCGTGAAATGTGGGTCTCGATGGCCTCGACCGGCCCCGTGGCGCCATAGGAGGCCGGATCAAAAAGGAACTCGGCTGCGGCTTGCTGGTCGTCGACGATCATGGCCGGCCTTCCCATTGTATCCTGCGAAATTCGTTTCCTCGATCCGCGCTCATTGCTGCAATGTCTGGACATAACCTGCCAATTCATGAATGCGTTCCCTGGTGACGATTTCGCCTGCGTTCGGGCCGTATCTCTTCACGTCGGCAGGCAGGAACTGGCTGCCCCATACTGGCATGTCGCGCTCGCCATGCGCCGGCACCATCGCGCGGCCGTCGATCACGGCATAGACACGCCAATAAGGGAATTCGCCACCATTGCGCCTGGAGATGCGCGTCAGGTCGCTCGGCCGCTTCAACAGTTCGTCGCCCAACGGTCCATCGCCCTTGCCGTCCGGGCCATGGCAGACGGCGCACGAGTTCATGTATTCGGCCTTGCCGCCGCCGAGGTCCTGAGCACTGGCCGTATGGAAGGTCATGCCTGCGAGAACCGCCGCGACCAGAAGTTTCATTGGCGTTGTCCCGATTGATCAGTTGAACCTACAGCTCTGATGTGCCGTGACGTTGATGCGGATCAAACGCCGCGCACAAAGTGTTTGATTCAGCGCAATGAACGCGGTGGCCGCATCGGCTATGGCTTCGACACCGAGTGAACCTTCACCCGAAGTGAGGAGGAGTTGCCATCATGGCGTTCAAGACACTGCTTACGGTTACCGGACCGAACCAGGGCGAGGGCGATCTGAAGCTCGCCGCCAATCTTTGCGAACAGGTCGGCGCCCATCTCTCCGTGCTCGTCCTCGAACTGGCAGCACCGCCCTCGGGCGGCGAGTATGCTGCTGTCGTCTCGCCTGCCTGGCTCGAGGAACGGCAGGCCGAGTTGAAAAGGCTCGAGAAAAGAATTTCTGACGTCGCCGGCTTTCTCTCTCAGAGCGCCATATCGGCTGATCTGAGCGACGACTATCCAGACACGGGATGGGCGGACGATGTCATCGGAAGGCGTGCCCGTTACGCTGATCTGACCATTCTGGGACCGGATCTGCTGGCAAGCCATGCGCTGAAGGATAAAGTCATCGAGGGCACTCTGTTCTCATCGGGGAAGCCCATTCTGATCGTTCCCGAGGGCTCGCCCCCGACGCTGAAGCCGAAACGCATCCTCGTTGCATGGGACGCCCGCCTCGAGTCGTCGCGCGCCGTCCGCGAGTCTCTCGATATGCTGAAAGGCGCCGAAGATGTTCGCCTTGTCATCGTCGATCCCATTGAAGATGAGTTCCATCATGGCGAGGAGCCGGGTGCAGATGCCGCGGCCTATCTTGCACGGCACGGCGTGAAGGTTACGGTCGAGCGGCTGCCGAGCGCGAAGCATTCGGTTGCCGACGTGCTTCGCCAGCATGCCGGCGACGTTGCGGCCGAGTTGATGGTCATGGGCGCATATGGTCATTCCCGATTGCGCGAGCGGATCTTCGGCGGGGTCACCAAGTCGATGCTCGAGGGTCAATCGCTGCCGGTCTTGATGGCGCGATAGCAATTCAACGGTAGGAAAAAGGGCTGGTGCAGATTGCACCGGCCCTTTTTCATTTCTCGCAAGACTTGATGGTGCGACTACTCGCTCGCTTCCCGTCCGGATAGCTGTTCGATCAGGATCCGAAAGAAAACGTGCGGTGCACTGTCGGCTGTGGGAGGAACGACGGGCTTGAGCGCGCCAGGTTCCCACCAGTCGGCGTGCTTGCTCAACACGGACCAGGCATGATCCCGCTGAAGCTTGTGGCCGATCCGGTCAGGCAGTTCTTCGTATCGGCCGTCGGCAATGACACTTTTCCATCCTCGCCCCTGGCCATGTTCATCGACCTGAACGGACACCAGCGGATTGGCCCGCATCCATTCGATCTTTTTGCCCGGCATGGAAAACGCGTAAAGATGAGCATCCGAATGGGCGTAGTAGAAGGGCACGACGTAGGGCTGCCCATCCTTTGCGCATGCCAGGCGACCCACGCGATTGGCCGTCAGCAATCTGGTACATTCCAAAGCAGAAAGCGTGCGGATCTGCATTAGTGCGATCTCCTGTTCTTCACGGCTTTTGAACCAGCCCGGAAACGTGCCGCTGGCCAGTTTTGTACGGTTTGGCAGCCTCGTCCATAGCGGAGACAACGTCGTTGTCGGAGAGCTGCGGGAACCGCAGATAGTGGTGGCCCAAGGCCCCGAACTGTCCTGGCTGGCTAAGGCAGACCACATGGTCCGCTTCCTGTTCCAGCGCGGCGACCGTTTCGGGCGGCGAAACAGGAACAGCCACGACGATCTCCCTCGGTGACCGGCGCTTGAGGGCGCGGATCGCGATTTTCATGGTCGTACCGGTCGCGGCCCCGTCATCGACGATGATCGCCGTCTTTCCCGCTATCGACATCGGTCTAATCTTACCTCGATAGGCAACGCGCCGGCGTTCGAGTTCCGGACGCTCATTTGTAATCAAGACACGCAAGGCGTCGTCGTCGAGGCCATAGGTCTCGACAATTCCACGGTTCAGCACGACCTCCCCAGGATCGCCATCGACGATAGCGGCGACGGCCAGCTCGGGATTGCCGGGGGCGCCCACCTTGCGGACGATCAGCAAGTCGAGAGGAGCGTTGAGGGCTTTGGCCACTTCCACTGCGACGGGCACGCCGCCACGCGGCAATGCCAGTACGATGGGCCGACGCAGTTGAAGCCTGCTCAGTTCCAGGCCAAGCTTCACTCCAGCATCTTCCCGGTCACGGAACATCGGTCAATCCACCGGCCACAGTTTTCGCAGCGACTTCTTCATCGAGTTTCTGACTTGCACGATCTCACCATGCGAAAGGTGACGGTCGAGAAGCTTGAACACGGCACTGATCGCGACATCGAAATCGATCTCGTCATCGTAGCCGAAACTGTTTCTGACGCTGACAATGAAGTCGCGCTTGGTGCGCTCATGCGTTGACGCCGAAGGGTTCCAGCCTTCGAAGTAGAGGCCACGGACCAAAACAGGCAGTTGCGCCGAGAGGTCGGCCATTTCCGCCGGCGACAGCCAATCCCGCACCGTGTGCAGAACAGACCTCAGCAGACGACAGGCGCTCGACTCGCTCCAGCAGAGGTCCTTGGCGAGCTCCTTGACCCATTGTTGCGCCTGCTGGCCAGCGTGCGTGAAGTCAGCAAAGGATGTGTGGGAAATATGACCCATGGCGATGCTCCTCGAAGATTTGAACTCCATTCTCAGGCATCGAAAGACCTTGCGCATTGAGCAGGATCAAATCGTTCAAAAGTGCATCGCCCCGATTGTTTTTCCACCGCCGCCTCGACCAGCTCGAATAGGCCGCGCACCGACTGGCAAGGGGGACGAAGACCGTTTTGGACAGGCGGCGGGTTTCAGCCGCCGGATTTCTGCACCAGCAGTGGAATGATGCGGTCGCTTTTCGCGACGGCCGGCCGTCCCGCCGAACCGTAGGGAATGCCCAGCGCGTCCCAGGTTTCGACCAGCGCATCCTGCAATTCGGCGATCAACGCGTCCGAATGGAACGGCGTCGGCGTGATGCGCAGCCGTTCGGTGCCACGCGGCACCGTCGGGTAGTTGATCGGCTGGATATAGATACCGTGCACGCCGAGCAGGCGGTCGCTGGCCATCTTGCACAGTTCCGGATCGCCAACCAGCACCGGCACGATATGGGTGGCGGACTCCATCACCGGCAGGCCGGCGGCGGAGAGGATCTGTTTGGTTCGGCTCGCCTGCTGCTGCTGGGCGTCGCGCTCGGCCTGCGAGCGCTTGAGATGCCGGATCGACGTTGTGGCCGCGGCGGCGATCGCCGGCGGCAACGCGGTGGTGAAGATGAAGCCCGGCGCATAGGAGCGCACCGCGTCGATGACGGCGCTGGTGCCGGTGATGTAGCCGCCCAGCGTGCCGAAGGCCTTGGCCAGCGTGCCTTCGATGATGTCGATACGGTCGGCCAGGCCTTCGCGCTCGGTGATGCCACCGCCGCGCGGCCCGTACATGCCCACCGCATGGACCTCGTCGATATAGGTCATGGCGTTGTAGCGCTCGGCGAGTTCGACGATCTCCTTGATCGGCGCGATGTCGCCATCCATCGAATAGACGCTCTCGAAGACGATCAGCTTGGCGCGTTCGCGTCCGGCCGTCTGCAACAGGCTTTCCAGATGCGCGACGTCGTTGTGGCGGAAGATCTTCTTCTCGGCGCCCGAGCGCCTGACACCTTCGATCATCGAGGCATGGTTCAGCTCGTCCGAGATGATCAGGCAGTTGGGCAAGAGCCGCGCGATGGTCGAGATCGAGGCTTCGTTGGAGACGAAGCCGGAGGTGAAGACCAGGGCGGCTTCCTTGCCGTGCAGGTCGGCAAGCTCATGCTCGAGCTCGACCAGCGGGTTGGACGTGCCCGAGATGTTGCGGGTGCCGCCGGCGCCAGAACCCATCTTGCCTGCCGCGTTCTGGAACGCGGCGATGACATCGGGATGCTGGCCCATGCCGAGATAGTCGTTGGAACACCAGACGGTGATTTCCTCGGCGCGGCCATTGGCACGCCAGATGGCGCGCGGAAATTTGCCCGCGATGCGCTCGAGGTCGGCGAAGACGCGGTAGCGACGCTCTGCATGCAGCTGGTCGATCGCCTCCTCGAAGAAACGCTGGTAATTCATGTCCGAATTTCCTTTGGCTTGAGCGATTCAGGTGCCGCCGCACCGCCCCCGCTGCTGGAATTCTTCCATTGTCGTGGGGACGGTACGACGGCCACTCACCAAGTTCTGGCGCCAGCGTGACCTTATCGCTGATGCCCGCGTTTACTCGCGGGCCCTGTGCTGCGGGGTATCGGCCACACCCAACTCGGCGAGGCTTGAACGTAAGCGGTTGCGCGAGAAGACGGCCTTGATTCAGATCAAAACCACGGCTCGGGAAGTCACTCCTTAGAGCGGTATGAACCGATGCATCGATCCGCTGCGCAGCACGGAAACGCGTCACGCCGGGAACGGTCATTTCACGGACGCGACTGTAGCCATAACCACCGACGACAATCAGATCCGCAGCGGTCTCCCGGCCAATCTGAAGCAGCAGTTCGCCCGGGTCAGAGCGGCGCGCGTCCAAGACTTCCGATCGGCTGATGGCTCTGCATTTCCGGCAGAGTCAAACGGTTGATCTCGATCAAGGACATGGACAGGAATGGTGTCAATTTGACAGTTGGCGACCATCGTTTGTACGTCGTCGGAACGGAGCAATCGATAATGCAAACTACGTCCGTACTGTCGTCTTTGGACATGCCATTGTTGCCGACCACGGAAAATGGCCAGAAATTCTTCCTCGCCATCGCGTCGCTTCAGGTGCATGCCTTCAAGGCCATGATGCGCTACAATGTTGAAACGCTGGGGTTTCTGAAGCACCGCTGTGAACAGGACCTGAAGCTGGCCGATGACTTGATCAGTGGTTCGCAGTTCAACGACGCCTTCGACATCGTCGCGGCTTTCCTGCAGAATGCGACGTCGCAGTATATGACCGAAGGGGGCAAGGTCGCCACACTGACCTCCAAGTTCGCTTCCGAAACGGCCAGACATGTGCGCAAGGGCGCCAGGATCGCGATCGAAGATGGCGCAGCGAAGACAGTCGCGTAGACCGCAATGCGGAGGTCGTCAGACAACATGAACGCCGTTTGCCGACATGGTCGTCTCAAGGCTTCCGCAATCGGACTGGTGCTCCTCGCATGTGTGCAGTCAGCCTTGGCCGACAGCGTGACTGAGCATGGAAAGGCGTTGGTTGAGGTCAACTGCGCCCGCTGCCACGGCGTCGGAAAAACGGACAAAAGCAGCCATCCCGACGCTCCGCCATTTCGCACGCTGTCAAAGCGCTATCCGATCTCTGACCTAGAGGAGGCCCTCGCTGAGGGCATTTCTACGGGGCATCCGGACATGCCTGAGTGGATTGCCAGCCCCGATCAGATCGAGGCAATCATCACCTATATCAGCACGCTGCAGGGTCCGTGATGCAAGCCCAAAATGCTGCCGGCGATCGAGCCTGAACGCCTGCAGTGCGTCTTCAACGCGAACGTCGGCTATGCGTTCTCCGGCATTGATCGAGGCGCCGCCGGTAAGCAACCATCGCTCAGGCTGCTCGCCCGTAGGGCTTCATCGACCTCGATATACCGCATAGCGTTTCTCCCTGTCCTGCCGAACCTATGCCCCTCCGCGCGGTCCTTGGTCACATCAAACGGCGTGTGACGCAGATGCCGCGAACGCGAGGCGTTTGACGCTGATCAAATTGTGGTTCGGCAGCCGGCTTAAGATGGCTGACCATGGCCGGAGCGAGGTCATGAGGTAGTTCAGGTAAAAGAGACCCATCGCCATGGACGTCGGATCAGGTATCGGTGCTGCGATCGCGATCAATTGCACTGCGCGCGGCGCCCATGCAATTGCGACCTGTATGGCGTCTGCCGTCGGAACCGTGGTCGGCTTCAGTTCGACGCAGACGATCGCATCGGCCCGGCCGGCGATTTCAGAAAATGATGCAGATCAAGGCGCACCACACCGTTTGCGAAGATTTTGATGCGATGTGGAAACCAATCCCAAGCGCTCCGTTTGGTCGCGATCTCGAACTGGCCGTCATCGACGAAGACGGTGAGCACGCGCTCGTGTTTGCCTGCAGAAGGGTGAAGGAAGGCTGGAAGAATGCTGCCAGTGGTGCCCGTCTCGACATCCGGCCGACCCACTGGCGCGATTGGGGTCGGCAAAGGGCCGACACCAGAATTCGCAAACCTTCCGAATTCTCCCCCTAGCACTACTTTGGCAGTTTAGGTTTGAGGGCGTGTGCGGGCAGCTTCTGACAGTGAGGACATCTGCGGGGTGGC
>NZ_VFTI01000044.1:0-45724 GCF_006439515.1 Mesorhizobium sp. B3-2-1
GCCGGCATATCCAAGTTACTGCCCCACGGAACACGCCATCACCGATGCGAGAGAATATTAACCAGCCTGCCGCAGGGATCGCGCACATAGAAGCGCCGCACGCCCCAGGGTTCATCGGCCGGCCCGTATTCGACGGCGAAACCGGCCGCCTTCATGGCCTCGAGTGCCGCATCGACATCGTCGACCTCGATCGACAGGTCCGGCGGCGTGCCACACCCGCCTTGCGCCATGAAGCTGACCTGCACCTGCATCATCTCCCCAGAGCCGTACGTCACGATCCAACCCTGGTTCATCAGGATGTCGAGGCCGAGCACGTCATGGTAGAAACGTCTCGCTGCCGCCGCATCCTGTGTCTCGACATTGGCCACGATGCGCCGGACCTTCATCGTCTTGGTCCTCTCAGGCTGTCCGCCGCAGCGCCGTCACCTCGATCTCGATCTTCATTTCCGGCTTGTTGAGCCGGCACACGATCATCGTCGCCGCCGGCCTGATGTCGCCGAATGTCTCGCCGAGGATCGGGAAGACCACGTCCACGAAGGCCTGGTCGGTGATGTAGTAATGCGCTCGCACCACATCTGACATCTCGAAGCCGCCGTCCTGCAACGCCTTGCCGATCGTCGCCAGGCAGTTGCGCGTCTGCGCCTCGACCGTCTCCGGCATCGTCATGGTGGCATAGTCGTAGCCGGTCGTCCCGGACACGAAACACCAGTCGCCCTGCACCACGGCGCGCGAATAGCCGGCGGTTTTCTCGAAAGGCGAACCGGTCGAGATGAGCTTGCGCATGAGGGACCTCGCATTGTTGCAGCTACTCTGTGGCGAAAACGCCGATCCTGCCATGGGCCAATGCGAATGGATCGGCGGTGCAGGACCGGGCCAGCCCCTTTCCCGCCATGCTCTTCCAGGACTCCATAGCAAGGATGTCGGCGGTGGCGGCATTGCAATTTCTGCTTGCATTTGGGAACAAAAACAGAACTGTATAGTAACCGCAAGGGCCGTCGCAGCAACTCCGGGGGGAGCATTAGACCATGTCACGCCGAACGAGCGCGCTGGCGCGCGCTGCTATTTCAATTCTTTTGCTCTGGACGTCCTCTGCGCTGACCGCGATTGCAGTGCTCGGCGTGGCGACCACGACGACGCTCGCCGACAACGCGGCGAACGGACAGAGCGCCGCTGCGGCCGCCCAGGCCGAGACCCGGCCCGCGGCCAAGCTGAGCGCGAGCGAACATATTCCGCCTGTCGATTCGAAGTTGGCGAAGCTGATCGACGATGCGGATCCCCGCGTCCTGGTCGCGGTATCCAAAGGCGATAGCCTCGCGCACGAGGGTAAGTACGACGAAGCGATCAAGGCCTACGAAGAGGCCATCGCGATCGCTCCTGAGAGCCCGCTTCCCTATCTCGGTCGCGGCAGGGCCTTTGACGGCAAGAACGACTATACCCGCGCCATCGCCGACTACGACAAGGCCATCGCTATGGTTCCGGATATGGCCGCGCCGCTCATGCGCCGTGGCATGGCCAAGGCCGCCGCGGGCGACGCGGTCGGCGCGCTTGCCGATTGCATCGGGGCCGCCAGGCTCGATCCAAAAGCGAGCGGCGCCTACTTCTGTTCCGGAGCGGCCTGGTACGCCACGGGCGACCTCAAGCGAGCGATCGAGGCTTTTTCAGTGGCGATCGAGATCGATCCGAAAGACGCCGCCAGCCATTACGGACGCGGCATGGTGCAAGCCGACGGCCAGAACTATGCCGAGGCCGTTGCCGACTTCGACCAGGCGGCAAAACTCGACTCGCACAATCCAAACTACGCGGCCGCCCGCAACGCGGCGCTGGCGGTCCAGGCCAAAGGCGGCGCCGGCGCGAATGCGATTGTACCACCCTCGAAGAAGCTCAGGGCTTTCGTCGATCGCGGCTATGCCTTCTACCACAAGGGCAAATATGATCGTGCGATCGCCGAATACAACAAGGCGATCGCGCTCGATCCGAAAGATGTCTCGGCCTATGTCGGGCGAGGCATCGCGCTGGTCGACAAGGGAAAGTATGACGCGGCGATCGAGGATTATAACAGGGTAGTCGAACTTAATCCCGATTATTCAGACGTTTACATCGGCCGTGCCGTCGCGTGGACCAAAAAGAATGAGCCGGATCGCGCCATAGCCGACTTGAGCCGCGCCATCGAGCTCGATGCCAATTACGCGCCGGCCTATTTCGGACGTGGCAGCGCCTTCATCGACAAAGCTGACTACGACCGGGCAATTGCCGATTTCGATCAGGCGCTGAAACTCGACCCCGGGATGGCGCTTGCCCGCAAGGGCCGAATGATGGCCGTGGCGGCGAAAGACAAAGCCGCGGCAACCAAGCCTGCCGGTCAGGCTCGAAACAAAATCGTCGAGGACGCTATCGAGCAGGGCACGATCTGGCGCTCCCAAAATCAATTCGACCGCGCGATCGAGCAGTACGACATGGCGGTAGCCGCCGACCCATCCAATGCCGGCGCCCATACCTTGCGCGGTTTCACCTTTGCGTTGAAGGGCGACCTCGACCGGGCGCTGTCCGACTACAACAACGCGATTAAGCTCGATCCAAAGTCGATCGACGCCTATTTCTACCGTTCCGCCATCTGGCGGCAGAAGGGCAAGATCGACCGCGCCATTGCGGATCTGAGCACCATCATTTCGTTGCAACCGGCCAATGCCGACGCTTATGTGCTACGCAGCCGGGCCCGCGCTGTAAAACACGATTGCGATGGCATCATCGCCGATTCGACAAAGGTGATCGGGCTGCGGCCAACGGATCCGGAAGCATGGTTCAATCGCGGATTCTGCTGGAACAGGAAGAAACAATACGACCGCGCCATCGCCGATCTCGACGAGACTCTACGCCTCGATCCAAACTACACCAATGCCCGCAAGGAGCGCGATGATGCGACTGCTGCGAGAGCGGCAGACAAGCAGACGCCAACGACCGGGGCCGCAGCAACGGCGCACAACGCCAAAAAGCGTGGCATAGCCCTGTACAACAAGGGTCAATACGACCTTGCGATCGCCAAATTCGATCAGACGTTGGCGCTCGAACCCGACGATGCGGAGGCTTTCGGATATCGCGGTCTCGCGTGGGGGCAGAAGGGCAATTACGATCGCGCCATAACGGACTACGGCAGCGCGATCGCGATCGAGCCAAAAAACAGCAGCTATTATTCCGCACGTGGCTTTGCCTGGACGGCCAAGAACGACCACAAACGTGCCATCGACGACTTCGGCAAGGCAATCGAGTTCGATCCCACCTACCCCCTCCATTTCCACGCTCGAGCGATCAGCCGGATGACCATCGGCGATTACGACGGCGCCATAGCAGACTATGACAAAGCTATCAGCCTTAGTCCGGGCGTTGCCAAAATGCGTGTCGAACGCGGTATCGTCTGGATGGCCAAAGGCGATCCGAAGCGCGCTCTGGCGGATTTCGACATGGCGATCCAGATCGATCGGAACGGTCCGGGCGGCTACTTCGGCAGAGGTCTCGTGCAGGCACGCGCGGGCGATCACGACGGCGCAATCGCCAACTTCAATCACGCGATCAAGCTTTACCCCAACTATGCCGATGCCTACACTTTCCGAGGCCGCTCCTGGGAGGCAAAAGGCAATCACAAGCGTGCCGAGGCCGACCGCAAGAAGGCGTTGAGCCTCGGCGCAAACTAAAGCTTGTCCGGTTGGGATTGCGAGCAGCTTCGGCCGGCCCATGGCCGGCTCCGAGCGGCAAACGCCGCAATCGATTTTGACATTGAAGATCTCGCGCGCCCGCTACCGTGAGGTGCTCTACCTGCGGCACCGGCTCAGGGGGTCTGCATTGCCCGCCATGCGTCAGCCGGGTTGGCCATTGGCCGATTCAGCCGTTTCTCCGGTGAAGACGACCCTTGTGCCTTTCTGCACCTCAAGGGCGAGGTCTTCGGCATCCCAATTGGTCAGTCTGATGCAACCATGCGAAAAGGTCTTCCCGATCTTGGCTGGTTCGGGCGTGCCGTGAATTCCGTAACTTTCAATGGATAGGTCGATCCACACCGATCCGACGGGATTGTTCGGCCCTGCGGCGATGGTGAAGGGCCTTTTGGTTCTTACCCCCTTGAAGGCGAAGTGGGGATCATAGTGATAGGTGGGATTGTGGACCACGCGTACGACTTGTGTCTCGCCGCTCGGCGCCGGCTTCTCTTCGCTCCCAATCGAGGCGGGGTAGACCGCAACCACTTTGCCGGAATTGTCGAGAACGCGAACTTGGCGCGCGGCCTTGTCGACCTCGACGCTGGCAACGGCCGAGGGCGGATCGCCTCGGTCGATAGCCGGCACCAGCAACTTTGCGCCCGCCGTCCTGAAGCTGACGCCCGAGTTGAGCTTCCGTAGCAATTGTTCGCTGATGTGGAAGTGCTCTGCGATCCGTTCCAGCGAACTGCGATAGCCGAGCCTGCGCAGGCGAGCCATTCTTTCCATACTGGCCGGAATGCGCTTGGTAAACGGTCCACGCACGTCCTTGCGCGTCAGCTCGTAATTCACGAGAACCGCGCCTGGTGAGGTTGCGACGAGCTTGTCCCAGGTCTCCCGGTTGAGCTTGCCATCGGCGGGCAGCGCGTTGGCCGCCTGAAAGGCCCGGACCGCCTTGGTGAAGTTCTCCGCCTGGCGGCCGTCAATGAGGCCAGGCGAGAACCGCGCGCGATCCAAAAGGATTTGTGCCTTCAGCGTGGTCGCATCGGCGCCCTTCGGTGCGTCATCGCTGAATTGAGCATCGTTGACGGCGGCTGCGTCCAGCTTTGCCGCCTCCGTGGCGCCAGATGCGAAGGCGAACAAAACAAGCGCCAGAAGAACGAGCCTGACCATCAATGTTACTCCAGGCACTGCCGCGCGAAGCTGCTTCTATGACGCGGCGCGGCCGATCTGGTTCCATTTGTCCCAGCGAATATTGCCGCTGACGCGGTTTGGGCAGAAGGCTATCCTCGATCTCCGTGCCGGCGACCGGCGGCCCTCAAAGGAAGAACAAACCGCAGTCCTGCGAGCGTCCGCAACAGTGGACGGTTGTCGCGCATAGGCCGGAGGAAATTCGCCCCTGCGGACGGTGAACAGGACAGCCGTAGGAGCGTCAGCATAGCGCCGGCCGCAGGACGGGACCCGGGACCGACTGTCCCGGTCCGCGGTGGCCCCTTGACCCTGTTTTCGCCGGAAATGCTCTAGCTAATTCGCCGACCCCAGCGCCTTGTCGAGCGCTTCCTTCACATCGGCCGGCCATGTCGTTAGCGCCGGCCAGGCGTTCGGTTGGCCATTGTCGCCGCGGCGGGCGAAGTAGAGCTGGTGCTTAGCCGGGTCGACGGCCATGAAGCCGTCATTGCCGCCGCAATCATGCGGCACGCAACCGCTGGCGTAGAAAGCGCCGGACGCGGTCTTTTCCGTGCCGCCGCCGACCAGCAGGCTGGTCGCCATGTCGGGCATGTCCTTGCCGAGCAGCTTTTCGGCTTCCTTGTAGACGGCCTCGTTGTGGAAGGCGTCGATGATGTTGTCGTATTTCGACGGGTCGATATCCTTCCAGTCGGTGCCCGGCTGCGGCACGTAGGTCAGATTACCTGAAATGGTCAGCCCTGTGGTCGGCGACCATTGCAAGGCCGGCTTCTCGTCACCGGGCAGCAAATAGGGCACGAAATAGATGGCGCTGTCGGACACCGCCGAGGGCGGCGCGCCGCACTCGTCCTGCTCCACGGTGGTGCTCTGGATCTCGCCGCCTTGCGGCTTCCAGACGATCACCTTGGCCGGACCGCACTGGTTGCCGCCATCGCCGACATCGATCAGCGCGACGTTGACGTCACCGATCTTGACGATCTTGTCGAAGAAGACGTCATAGTTGCTGGCCAGCTGTTTGCCGTCATAGGACAGCACCTTCTCGCCGTCCTGCTCCGGCTGCGTGATGGTCAGCTGGCCGCCTTCGAACGGGATCGGCGCCTGCTTGTCGTCATCGGCAGCGTTTGCGGTATCCGTGTCAGCAGCCGGCTTCTCCGCCGAAGGGGGTGTCTGGGTCTGCGTTTGCGCAAACGCGGTGGGCGCCACCGACAAGGCCAGCCCGCAAACGCCGGCAAGAAGCTGATGTCTCATGACTGTCCCTCCCTCGGTCGCCGCTCGGCCCGAAAGGACCGGTCTATTCGCCGCTCACGCCCAGGGGCGCAGTTCGGCGTTCTTCTTCTCGAACGAGGCGATGGCGCCGGCCTTTTCCATGGTCAGGCCGATATCGTCGAGCCCGTTGAGCAGGCAGTGCCGCTTGAAGTCGTCGAGATCGAATTTGACCACGCCGCCGTCCGGACCGCGGATTTCCTTGGCTTCGAGATCGACCGACAGAGTGGCGTTGGAGCCGCGCGAAGCGTCATCCATCAGCTTCTCCAGATCCTCGGGGCTGACGGTGATCGGCAGCACGCCGTTCTTGAAGCAGTTGTTGTAGAAGATGTCGGCGAACGAGGTCGAGATGACGCAGCGTATGCCGAAATCGAGCAGCGCCCACGGCGCGTGCTCCCGGCTTGAGCCGCAGCCGAAATTGTCGCCGGCGACGAGAATCTGCGCCTTGCGGTAGGCCGGCTTGTTGAGCACGAAATCCCGATTTTCCGAACCGTCGTCATTGTAGCGCATTTCGGCGAACAGGCCCGTGCCAAGCCCGGTGCGCTTGATCGTCTTGAGATAATCCTTCGGGATGATCATGTCGGTGTCGACATTGACGATCGGCATGGGAGCGGCGACGCCGGTGAGCTTGGTGAATTTTTCCATGGCTTTGGCCCGTGTTTTTCGTTGCGGGGGATTTTCTGAGGCCCGGTTTACACAAAGCCGCGGCCAAATAAAAGGCAACTGTTTGCGCGCGCCGGCACGAAGGTGCCGCACAAAACAGCTTCGAATTCACCGCCCGATGGTGCAGTCTGGTCCCATGGCAGAAGACTCCCACGTCCTCTACGCGCGCGAACCAGCGCTCGGCATTCCCGAATTCCGCCGTGTGCTGGTGGAATCCGGTCTCGGCGAGGTCAGGCCCGTCGATGACGAGGCAAGGCTGAAGGCGATGCTGGAGGGCGCCAACCTGATCGTGACCGCCCGTCTCGACATGGAAGCCGCGCCGCTGATTGGCGTCGCCCGCTGCCTGACCGACTTTTCCTGGGTCTGCTACATCTCCGATCTCGCCGTCTCGGCCAAGGCGCAAGGCCTGGGCATCGGCAAGGGGCTGATGGACGAGGTGGCCCGGCAGCTCGGACCGTCGGTCGCCATCAGCCTGATTTCGGTGCCCGACGCTGTCGGCTTCTACGAACGCATCGGCATGCAGCGCATGCCCGACGCCTTCTGGATCTCCCGCAAGCGCTGATTTCTTCTCCTGTTGCCGCCTACGGCCGGCAACGGCGCGCGATCTTATCGCTTGACATGCAATCAAATGGTTGCATATTAGAGGCATGAGCATGGATGCAGTCTTTCGCGCGCTGGCGGACCCGACACGCCGGCAATTGCTGGACAGCCTCCATGCCATAAATGGACAGACGCTGAATGCGCTGTGCGCTGAGATGGCCATGACCCGGCAGGCGGTGACCAAGCACCTGGCGATCCTGGAGGAAGCAAACCTCGTCACCACCATCCGCAAGGGACGCGAGAAAGAGCACTATCTCAACCCGGTTCCGATCAACGAGATCGCCGAACGCTGGATCGGCAAATTCGAGCGGGGGCGGCTGACCGCCCTCAGCGATCTGAAGAAACGCCTCGAAAGGGAAGACTGATGAGCAACAGCTTCGTTTACGTGACCTATATTCGCACCACGGCCGAAAAACTCTGGGAGGCGCTGACCGACCCGGAGTTCAACCGGCAGTTCTTCCTCTGCTCCTATCAGGAGAGCGAGTGGAAAGTCGGCTCCAGCTGGAAGCTGATCTTCCCCGACGGGCGTGTCGCCGACAGCGGCGAGATCCTCGAAATCGACCCGCCACGGCGCCTGGTCATAAAATGGCGCAATGAATGGATGCCCGAGGTCAGGGAAGACGGCTACACACGCTGCACCTTCACCATCGAGCAGGACGGCGAACTGATGAAGCTCGCCGTCACCCATGAAGCGGACGGGCCGCACAGGCTGATCGGCAATGTCGCCAAGGGCTGGCCGCTGGTGCTGGCCAGCCTGAAGAGCCTGCTCGAGACCGGCCAGGGGTTCGAACGCCCGCCGTCAAAAAACTGAAGGCTCGTTTCGACTGCGAAACGAATTTGATGTGGAGATATCCATGATGCACGCTCTCAGGGTGCGGAGCATGACCAACGGCGACACCGTCATGGCGTCCGCCGAAATGGAAGCACCGCCGGAACGCATCTTCGAGGCGCTGGTCGGCAAGGAAGTCGAGCAATGGTGGGGGTCAGCCGACACCTACCGGATGGTCGACTGGTCGGCCGACCTGCGCGTCGGCGGCCGTTGGAACGTTATTGTCCGCACGGCCGACGGCACGGACCTGCCGGCGAGCGGCGAATTCGTCGAGATCGAAGCACCGCGCCGGATCGTACAGACGCGGGCCTATGCATGGGACCATCCCACGCTTGGCCGGCGGCAAACCACGGTAGCCTGGCTGCTGCAGCCGATTGCCAGGGGCACGCGCCTCACCATCTGCCATGGCGGCTTCGCCGGGCTGCACGAGGCGGCGGCCGAACATGCAGAGGGGTGGGCGCGGGTGCTGGCCTGGCTTCAAGCGCATGTCGAGGCCGGAAGACTGGCGGCGTGAGCAGCAGGTCGTTGCTTTGCGCAGCCTCTGTCCTTGACCCACACCTCATTCGGCCCACATCCCACGCATGGGAAAACAGGCATGTTTCATAGGCACGGCCGGCTGGGGCATTCCGACACGATGCAAGAATGATTTTCCGCAACCCGGGTCGCATCTAGAACGCTACGCCCGGCACTTTCCGGTCGTCGAGATCGACACGTCCTTCTACAAGCCGCACCGCCGCGAGACCTATGAGCGCTGGGCACGCGCCGTGCCGGAGCACTTCCGCTTCGCCGTCAAGGTGCCGAAGGCCATCACCCATGAGCGCCGTCTCGTCGACTGCGGTGACGACCTTTTGGAAAGCTTTCTCCGGCAGGTCGAAGGTCTCGGTGCAAAGCTGAGCGTGCTTCTGGTGCAGCTCCCGCCGAGCTTGCCCTTCGAGCCGGATGTCGCGAGCGGTTTCTTCGACATGCTGAGCACGCGAACGCAAACCAGGCTGGTCTGTGAGCCGCGCCATCCCAACTGGTTCGAACCGGACGCCGAAGCGCTTCTGGCCAATCGCCGGATCGCGCGTGTCGCCGCCGACCCGACTCCGGTGCCTGCGGCCGCAGCGCCGGGCGGCTGGCCCGGCCTTGCCTATTTCCGCTGGCATGGCGCGCCGCGCGTCTATTACTCGGACTACGACGACGAAAGCCTCGATCGATTTAGCCGGCAAATGGAGGAGGAGGCGGCTTCCGGTGCCGAGGTCTGGGGCATCTTCGACAACACGGCCGCCGGCCATGCGCTCGGCAACGCACTTAAGGTTGACGCGATGATGGCGCAGACGCTGGAGGGGCAGCGCCCCCCTCTGCCCTGCCGGGCATCCCCCCCTCAAAAAGGGGGGAGATTGGTAGCTTTGATGCCGGCGCGTTCTCTTCGACGTTGAAGATTCGCGAAACCGTCGCCACATCCGATCTCCCCACTTGAGGGGGAGATGTCCGGCAGGACAGAGGGGGGCGCTGTCCCGCCGGCATCAATCGTTCTTGCTCCCTCAAATCACATTCAACTCCCGAAACGCCCGCCCTTCAGCGACGCGTCCATACCCGAACGCAGAGCAGTCGATCGTCCGATACCCGCCATGCACCAAAAACTCGGCCAGCGCCTTGCCGACCGCAGGCGCCTGCTGCAGGCCGTGGCCGGAGAACCCGTTGGCGAACAGGAAATTCGTGACCTCGGGATGCGGGCCGATCACCGCGTTCTGGTCGAGCGTGTTGTAGTCGTAGTGCCCGGCCCAGGCGCGGGTCGGTTTGATGGCCTCGAAGGCCGGGATGCGGGTCGCCAGCACCGGCCAGATCACCTCTTCGAACAGCGGCCAGTCGACGTCGAAATCCCCGGGGTCGGCCGGGCCGTCGCCTTCTTCCGGCTCGGCGCCGCCGGTGAGGTAGACCTGGCCTTCCGGCCTGACATAGATGCCGGAGGGATCGACCAGCAGTGGCATGTCGGCATATTTCTCGCGCGCCTCGAAGACGAAGACGTTGCGCTTGCGCGGCTCGACCGGCAGTGCCAGCCCGGCAAGGGCGGCGACCTTGCCGGCATTCGGTCCGGCGGCGTTGATGACGGTGCCGGCCTCGATCCGATCGCCATTGTCGAGGCTGACGCTGGTAACGCGGTCGCCTTGCCGCTCGATGCCGGTGACCGAAGCGCTGATGAAGTCGATCCTCTTCTGCCGCAGCGCCTTGCGGAACAGCATCAGCATGGCATGGGCGTCGAACCAGCCTTCGCCTGTCCGGCCATAGGCGCCGGCGGTGATGCCTTCGGCCGACAGCCAGGGGAAGCGGCGCGTCAGCTGGTCGGCGTCCTCGAGCAGGATGTCGGCGCCCTCGGCGACCTGCGCCGCGTGATTGGCCTTCAGGATCGGCAGCCCGGCCTCGCCGGCAAGGATGAGATAGCCGCCTTCGCGAAAACCGATATCGGCGTCCGCACCGAATTCTTCCTTCAGCCGCCGGAACAGTCTCAGCGTGAATTGCGACAGGCGGATGTTTTCCGGAATCGAGAATTGCTGGCGGATCGAGGCCATGGACAGCGTCGTCGCCGCATGGGCGAATTGCGGGTCGCGCTCGATCAGCGCGATTGAGCCGGAAAAACCCTCCTCGCGCAGATAGTAGGCGACCGAGGAGCCGACGATGGCTCCGCCGATGATGACGATGTCGTAGCGCACTTTTTTCTCCGATCCGCCGTCCGTCTTACGCGACCGGCAAAGTGATCTCGAAGCGCGTGCCGCGCTCGGAGTCAACCAGTCGGATCGTACCATCGTGCGCTTTCAGGAGGGCCAGCACGATGCCGAGGCCCATGCCGGTGCCGCCGGTAGAGCGGCGCGTGGTGAAGAATGGCTCGAAGATGCGCGCCCGGTTGCTTGGCGAAATGCCGGCGCCATCGTCGCTGACCACAACCGTCGCCTTGCCGCCGGCGCTTGCGGCAATAATCGAAACTTGCGTCGCGCCGTGCCTGGCGGAATTGTCGATGAGATTGCCAAGCACGATTGCTCCGTTCTCGGCCGAGATGCGCAAAGCCAGATCGCCGCCGGCCTCGACCCGAACCGCCGGCCTGGTGTCGAGGGGAAGCAGCGCCAGCGCCGCACCAACCGAGGTGCTTTCGCCGCTCGGCGCGAGGTTTTCGGCCCGCGCCAGGTCGAGCAACCGGCGGACCAGCAAATTGAGCCGCCCGGCATCGGTGACGATATTGTCGGAGAAGCGCCGCCGCTCGTCATCGTCCATCGCCGAGCCGGAATCGCGCAGCAGTTCGGCAGCGCCCTGGATCGCCGTCAGCGGCGATTTGAGTTCATGCGAGACGTGGGTGGCAAAGGTCTGGATCGAGTCCGAGCGCGCCTGCAGTTTCTCCGCCATGTCGAGGAAGGCAGCGGACAATTCGGCCATTTCGCGCGTGCCGTGGTGGTCGAGCGGCCGGATCGCGTCGCGCTCGCCGGCGGCAATGCGCTGTGTGCGGTCGATCAGTGCATAGATCGGCCGGCTGACGGTGCGCAGGAAGACGAGGCCGATGAGCAGCGTGCCGCCGAGGATGGCGATCGCCGCCGCTGTCACCTTGCCGCGTTCGCCATAGAGATGTTTTATGATGTTGTTGGGCGTCCGCGAGACATAGACCACGCCGGCGACCTTGCCGTCGACGGCAACCGGCAGGGCGACGAAGACGCGCACCCTGGTGCCGCGGCTGACAGAATAGAGCGGCGGCGCCGGCTGGTTGGGGATGCGTAGCCTGAGCGCGCTGGCATAGCGCCCGGCGAGCGCCTCACGCACCTCCTCGACCCCGGCAAGCGACTGCCCGACCTCGTCGCGCCCGGCAATGACGACGCCTGTGGGATCGAGCAGCCGGAAGCCGGCCAGCGTGGTTTTCTGCGTCGCATCGAGAATACCCGACAGGCGCGCCCCGATAGCGGCAAAGGTGGGATCGGCCGTGGCGGGCATCCCCGCCGGCCGGGTCGCAAGCACGTAATCCGAGGCGAGATCGAGCTGCGGCTCGATCGGCCGATAAGGCGAATCGGGATTGGCGCCTCGGCTCGCGCTGCCGTTGGCCGGCGGGATTGGCGCGCCGAGCTTTTCCGGCGAAATGCCGCCGTCGTGCACCTCCTGCGCATAGATGGCGGCGATGGCCGCCCCTTGCGCGATCAGCTCCGCCTCGGTCTGGCGGATCAGCTGGTTCTCATAGAGGCGAAAGAAGAACAGGCCGACCAGCGGCAGGGCCATCACCAGCATCAGGATGGCGACGACGACCGTGGCGAGGCGCGGCCGCCATTTGCGGCCGATCCACTTGCCGCCCATCCATTTTCTGGAAGTGGTCAGCCGCATCGGCCGAGCCGGAAACCGACGCCATGCACGGTCTCGATGGCATCCAGGCACCCGACCGCCGCCAGCTTGGCGCGGATGTTGCGGATATGGCTGTCGACGGTGCGGTCGGCGACATGGATCTTGCCGGCATAGGCATTGGCCATCACCGCGTCGCGATCGAGCACATGGGTGGGCCGCGCCAGAAACCCTTTCAGGATCGAGAATTCTATTCCGGTCAGGGCAAGCGGCTTGCCATCGAAGCCGGCGCCATGGCTGGCCGGCATCAGCGTGAGCTTGCCGTGGATAAATTGCCGGTCGTCGGCCGGTTCGGGTGCCGCCGGGCGGGCGCGCCGCAGGATGACGTTGACCCGGGCGACCAGTTCGCGCGGGCTGAACGGTTTGGTGACATAGTCGTCGCCGCCCATTTCGAGCCCGAGGATGCGATCGATCTCCTCGTCGCGGGCGGATAGGAACAGCACCGGCACATCTGACGTGTGGCGCAGCCGCCGGCAGACCTCCAGCCCGTCCATCTCCGGCATGCCGATGTCGAGCACGACAAGGTCCGGTGTGCGCCGTTCGATCGCCTGCAGGGCGGCGGCGCCATCGGACACGGCAGCCGTTTTCATGCCGGCCTTTTCCAGCGCGAAGCAGATCACTTCGCGGATATGCGGGTCGTCGTCGGCAACGAGGATGTGATGCGGCATCGGTCAGCGGCCCGGCACAGGTTCTGCGATGCCAGGAGTAACGATCGGCCGCCTGCTGTCGAGATAGCGAAGCAGGCGCCAGTCGCGAAAACTCCAGCTCCGCCAGTTTTCCAGCCCGGGAAACGCGCCCGGACCGAGCGAGCGCGGATACCAGGCGTCGAGGGGAATGCCCTGGCCGGTCATTTCGAGGGGAGTGCTCGACATTGTAATTGGCGATCAGCGTTGCGAAATCGATGAAACAGCAGGCATCAAGCGCTAGGGATAACGTCGGAAGATTGGCGGACCGCAGCCATTCTGGATTTTCCAGCACGATACGGGCGCAAAAAGGGGATGACAATTGCGGCGGGCTTCGCGCGTGGCGGATCGACCAGCCACCAGCCTTCGCTGCGCAGCCGATAGGGCAGACGGGGTTTTGCTCGCTTGTGCATGCCGCCTGTCTCGCAGGCTGGCAGGGAGGCCGCAGGGCGGATTCGAGGAGGTTTTCGGCAATCGCGTGCAGTTTTCGTGCAGGGGCCGAGTCACTCGCCCCTCCGAATGTCAGCGCCACCTTCGACGGTTGGCTTGCGTCCGGCACAATCGTATGGCTCGCCGAAGCGATTGCAGCACGCGCTTGCCTCGACCAACCACACGCGGCATAGATCGGACATGGAAACCTACCGCCCGCGCCGCTCCGTGCTCTATGTCCCGGCCTCCAGCGACAAGGCGCTGGCCAAGATCGCGCGGCTTGCCTGCGACGCCGTCATCATCGACCTCGAGGACGCCGTCGCTCCCGCCGACAAGATCGCTGCGCGCGAAAAACTGGCCGGCATTTTCGCCAACCGTCCTGATGCCGGCCACAATGGCCGGCGCTGCGAGATGGTTGTGCGCGTCAATGCGCTGTCCAGCGAATGGGGCACCGAGGATCTTGCGGCGGTGGCCAAGGCAGAGCCGGACGGCATCCTGCTGCCCAAGGTCGACACGCCGCGCGACGTGCTCGAGGTCGGCGACGTGCTGGACGACAATCTTGCTCCCGATAGTGTGAAACTATGGGCGATGATCGAGACGCCCAAGGCCATGCTCAACATCGGCGCCATCGCCGAACTCGGCCGCGATCCCGCCTCGCGGCTGGATTGTTTCATTGCCGGAACGAATGATCTGATCAAGGATACCGGCGTGCTGGCGACGCCGGACCGCGTCTATCTCCTGCCATGGCTGATGCAGATGCTGCTGGCGGCGCGCGCCGGCGGCCTCGACATGCTCGACGGGGTGTTCAACGATTTTCGTGACCCGGACGCGTTTGCGCGCGAGTGCACGCAGGCCGCCGCCATGGGCTTCGACGGCAAGACGCTGATCCATCCATCGCAGATCGAGGCCGCCAACCGTGCCTTCGCCCCGTCGGCGCAGGCGCTGGCCGAGGCGCGCGCGGTGAAGGATGCCTTCGCGCTGGCGCAAAACAGCGGCAAGGGCGTCATCGCGCTGAATGGCAGGATGGTCGAGCGACTGCATCTGGCGCAGGCCGAAAAACTGCTGGCGAAGGCTGCCGCCATCGGCGCATGATATTCGTCGGCTTGGGATACACGACAGGAATGGACGATGAAACTCTACCGCTTTCTCACCGCCCCGGACGACGCCAGCTTCTGCCACAAGGTGACGGCGGCGCTGAACAAGGGCTGGCACCTGTTCGGCTCGCCGACCTACGCCTATGACAAGAAAACCAAGACCATGCGTTGCGGCCAGGCCGTGGTGAAGGATGTCGACGGCCAGGAATACGGGCCGGATACCAAGCTCAGCGACTGGTAGCCGATGGCAAAGAGAGCATCAGGCGGCATCGGCAATATCAAGGCGCACGACAAGTCCGGCCAGTGCGGCAAGATTGATCAACGTGTCCAGACTGAAATTCGTGATCCTGCCCCGCAGGAGGTCGCTAAGGCGTGGCTGAGTAATCCCGAGCCGGTTGGCTGCTTCGGCCTGGGTAACGTCCCAACTCCGCACCCGCTGTTCGATCGCGATCAGCAAGTTGGAGCGCATGGTCATGTTGGCGGATTCGGCCGGAGTATCCTCCAGCGCGTCCCACACGTTTTCAAAACTCTGACGTTCCATCGTCCTACCTCCACTAGATTTGCCTGAGCCGGGATGTGGCAAGATCCAATCTCGTTTCACCGTCTGTTGCGTCTTCTTCTGGAAGGCGTGCAGCACAAGACAGCGTCGCCTATGCTCGCGACGTAAAGCACCCGGAACGCGCCGGCGTCATCGCGGACGCGGATTTCCCGCACACCCGGCCGACCGTCGTCATTGGCTTCCAGTCGCTTGGTTCAAGTCCGAGTTGCACCTTATGCAGCTGGACGCCTGTTTCCTTGCGCGCCGCCTCTGGAAAATCCCGGAGCTGGGCAAGAGAATCTCCGAGGAACTCTAAGCGCTTCATCACTGGCATTGGCAGAGTTATATCAAAACTTGTATAATCGTGCAAGACAGTGAGCCGCCAGCGGCCGATTGATAACTATAGCGACGGCTCACCGACCCACGCTGCGACCAGGCAATGGTCGGGGATATCGACGTTCAGGAATACGGGCCGGACACCCAGCTCAGCGAAAGTAGGGAAAGCCCTCCTCCTTCGTCCTGCTGGAGCAGACAAGGAGCAAAGCGAGGCGGCGCAGACCCCTGGGGTGACGAAGATGCGCCTACTCAGCCGCCTCTTCGATTCGCTCCATGTCATCGTCCGACAGGCCGAAATGGTGGCCGATCTCGTGGATCAGCACGTGGGTGACGATGTCGCCCAGCGATTCCTCGTTTTCGGCCCAGTAGTCGAGCATGGCGCGGCGATAGAGGGTGATGCGGTTCGGGCCTTCGCCGGTCTGCGGGTTCCAGCGTTCGGCGATGCCGCGCCCCTCGAACAGGCCGAGCAGGTCGAACGGCGTCTCCAGCGACAAATCGTCCATGATCTCGTCGGTCGGGAATTCGGCGATCTGGATGACGATCTCGCCGGTCAACTTGCGAAAATCCTCCGGCAGATGGGCGTAGGCCTCCAGGGCCAGGAACTCCAATTCCTCCATCGAGGGCGCAAGTTCGCCATGCCAGGTGCGGGTCTTGTAGATGCGGGCCATGCTTTGTCCTTTGATCCCGGCATATAGGCTTTCGCGCTGGCCCAGGCAAATGGCGTGGCAATTTCTGGTCCAGTGCCTTTGCCAATGCCGGGGAATCGCGTAGGGGTCGGTTCCGGCCATGTCTCAAGGAGCTTTCATGCCGGACCTTTCCACACTTGGACTTTTCGCGATTGCCTGTCTCGCGCTGACCGCGACGCCGGGGCCGGACATGCTGTTGATCGCTTCCCGTAGCGCCAGCCAGGGGCGCTCCTCGGGCCTGGCGACCTATGCCGGCATCGCCTCTGGCACCTATTGTCATGCATTGGCCGCCGCCTTCGGCCTGTCGCAACTCTTCCTGGTCGCGCCCATCGCCTACGACATCGTGCGCTATGCCGGCGCGGCCTACCTCGCCTATCTCGCCTTCAAGGCCTTCCGCGCCGAGGGAACGGCATTTGCACCGGTTTCCGGCCTGCCGCGCTATTCGCGGGCACGCATCTTCCGACAGGGATTGCTGACCAACCTGCTCAACCCGAAAATGGCACTGTTCGTGCTCGCGCTCTTCCCGCAGTTCGTGCGTCCCGAGGCTGGGTCGGTCGCGGCGCAGATCCTGGTGCTGGCGACCGTGCTCAATTTGATCGGACTGATGATCAATGGCCTGGTCATCCTGACCGCGAGCCGGATCGGCGCTGCCTTGTCGAAACGGACGCGGTTCCAACGGGCGTCGCAAATTCTGCTGGGAACCGTATTCACGGGGCTTGCCGCACGGCTGGCCTTTGGCGGCCAGCGTTGATCCTCGGAAGTGTGACGCCGTCTCATTGACGAATACGTTGGCGATTGGCGAGGAAACGCCCGTCACTTCGTCATTCTGGGGCGGAGCAGGGAGCGCAGCGACGCGGCGCAGACCCCGGAATCCATGCCGGGACTCCGGTGCGCTGCCACGGGTGCAGAATTTTGCTCGGCTGCACTTCACGGCCAAGGTCGTGGCATGGATCCCAGGGTCTCCGCGACGCCGCTGCGCGGCTGCTTCGTCCATACATGACGACCTCATGGTGACGTGCGGACATGTCGGACTCGTGTGTCGATACGCGCAGGAATAAATTCCTTATGACTCCGCTTGACTCTTCCGGACCGCTCTGGAATCTATAGGAACATAACAAGAACAACTGGAAGCTGACCGTCATGGCGATGACCGCCGTGGCGCGGGAGACTGTTTTTGCCCTGCGCCGCCAGATCGCGAAAATCGAGGGAACGCTGCCCGAGCGCCTGCAGGCGCCGGCGGCGGCGGCCCTTGATGCCGGCCCCGGCAGCGATCTGACGATCGTCCGGCGCGGGCTTGCCGCCGCCTTGCCGGATACTTTCCTGCCCATCGGCGTCGAGCGGCTCGATGCCGCGCTCAGCGGCGGCCTGCCGAAAGCCGCCTTGACCGAAATCCATGGGCTGGAAACCCGCGACGCGGGAGCCGTGGCCGGCTTCGCTCTGTCGCTCGTCAGCCTGATCCTCAACCAGGCGCAGGGGCTGCCCATCCTGTGGATCGGGACATCGGAAATTTTCCATGAGGCCGGCTTTCCCTACGCCAGGGGGCTGCATGCCTGCTTCGGCATCGAGCCCGGGCAATTGCTGTTTTCCGAGGCGCCCAGGCTTGTCGATGCGCTGTGGGTCGCCGAGGAGGCGGCCCGCATGACCGCACTTGCCGCCGTCATCCTGGAAATCCGCGGCAATCCGCAGCGGCTGGACCTGACCGCGACACGCCGGCTGCATGCAAGGGCGCAAGCTGCCGGCCGGCCGGTGTTCCTGCTGCGGCAGGCGGCCGAGCCCGAACCGACGGCGGCGCCTGTCCGTCTGATCGCCGCGTCGGCGCCGGCCGTGCCGCGCGCCACGGTCGCCGGGCCGCTCGCCGGCTCGATCGGCCACCCCGCCTTCGCCATCAGCATCGGCAAGAGCCGCACGGCCCTGCCTGGACAATTCACACTGGAGTGGAACCCCGATGAACGCAGATTCGATGAAAGAAGGGGCGACGAAAGACGGAAATGGGCAGAGAATTCTGTCCCTGTGGTTTCCCTATCTCGCGACCGAAAGGATCCTGCGGCAGCGGCTGGGGAAATCCTGGCGTTCCCAGCCGTCGGATCATCCGTCGCCATCTCACCCACCGCTCGTGATCAGCCACCGCCAGGGCAACGCGCAGCGCATCTCGGCCCTCGACGAGCGGGCTGAGGCGCTACACCTGAAGCGCGACATGGGGATTGCCGATGCGCGCGCCATGCATCCGTCGATCGACATCGTCGAAGCCGATCCGGAGGCCGACCGGCGCCTGCTCGAGGGCCTTGCCGACTGGTGCGACCGCTACACGCCGCTGGTGGCGCTGGACAGCATCGACGGCCTGTTCCTCGACGTCACCGGTTGTACCCATCTGTTCGGCGGCGAACGCGCCATGCTCGACGAAATCCTGTCGCGCTTCCTCCACCAGGGTTTCGACGTCCGCGCCGGGCTTGCCGGCACGCCCGGGGCGGCCTGGGCGGCGGCACGCTTTTGCGGCGACCGCATCGTTCTATCGGGCGGGGAGGAAGCCTTGCTTGCTCCCTTGCCGCTGGCCGCCCTTCGCATAGCGCCGGAAACCCGGACCAGCCTGGAAAGTGTCGGGCTGCGCACGGCGGGCGCCGTCATGGCCGCGCCGCGCGCGCCGCTCGCCCGCCGCTTCGGCGCTTTGCTGCTCCAGCGCCTCGACCAGGCGCTTGGCCGTCTCGACGAAGCGATCTCGCCGCGCCTTCCCGTCGCGCCGCTTTCGGTCGAACGCCATCTCGCCGAGCCCGTCACGCTGACGGAAGAGATAGAGCGGCTGGTGGGCATGCTGGCGACGACCTTGAAGGCCGACCTCGAACGCCGCGGCGAAGGCGCCCGGACGCTGGCGCTGCTGCTCTTTCGCGTCGACGGCGCCGTCAGCCGCATCGCGCTCGGCACCTCGCGGCCGATGCGCGAACCCTTGCTGATCCGGAAATTGTTCCATGAGCGGCTGGCAGCACTCGAGCAGCATATCGACGCCGGCTATGGCTTCGACCTGGTGCGCCTCTCGGTGCTGGCCGTCGCCGCTTTCGACACGCAGCAGACCGATCTGACCGGTGAAGCGGCCGATGACGGCGCCGACATCGCCCTGTTCGCCGACCGTATCCGCGCCCGCCTCGGCGAGGGCGCGGTTCTGCAGCCGGTTCCCGTGGAAAGCCATCTGCCCGAACGCGCCGTCGCCATCGTCCCGTTCAGCGAGGCGCCGCGCCGGACCACGCCGCCGAGGAAGCCGGACAGGATGCAGGCGCCGATGACCATTTTCCCGCCGGAACGGCCGATCCGGCTGTTCCGCGCGCCCGAGCCCATCGATGTGCCGGCCACCGAAATGCCGGAGGGACCGCCGCTGCATTTCCGTTGGCGCCGCGCGCTTTATCGCGTTACCCGTGCCGAGGGTCCGGAGCGCATCGCCGCCGAATGGTGGCGCGAGGCGCCAGGCGATCCGGCGGCATCGACACGCGACTATTTCCGCATCGAGGATGCCGATGGCCGCCGCTACTGGCTCTACCGGCAAGGCCTTTACGGCGGCGTCTCGCAGATCCCGCCGCGCTGGTTCATGCACGGGGTCTTCGCATGAACGCGCTGACCGTCATCCCCTATGCCGAATTCGGCATCCAGTCGAACTTCTCCTTCCTGCGCGGCGCCTCCAAGCCGGAAGAACTCGTGGTCGCGGCCAAGCTCATGGGCTTCTCCGCGATCGGGCTCGCCGACCGCAACAGCGTGGCCGGCGTGGTGCGCGCCTGGCAGCAGGCCAAGGTCGAAAAGCTTGCCTATCATCCCGGCTGCCGGCTGGTTTTTGGCGACGGCACGCCGGACATTCTCGCCTATCCCAGGGACCGCAAGGGCTGGGGGCATCTGTGCCGCATGCTCACCCAGGCCAATCTGCGTGACGAGACCGAAAAGGGCGCCACCCTGCTCCGGCGCGGCGACCTGCTCGAATGGGGGGACCGGACGTCGCTGGCGGTCCTGCCCGATCTGGAGCAGGGCGCGCAGGACAGCCTGGCTTTGCTCCGCCAACTCCAGGACCGCTTCGGCAGGGCCCTGCGGCTCGGTGTGTCGCCCTGTTATGCCGGCCATGACCGCTTCCGGATCGAGCAGGCGGCGGCGATAGCCCAGAGCACCGGTATCCCGCTGATGGCGACCAACGATGTGCTCTATCACACGGCCGAACGCCGCCCGCTGCAGGACGTGCTGACCGCGATCCGCCTCAATGTTCCGGTCGCCGAAGTGGGGCTGGAACTGACCGCCAATGCCGAGCGTCATTTGAAGCCGCCGCTGGAAATGGCGCGCTTGTTCCGCCGGCAACCGCAGGCGCTGGCGGAGACGCTGCGTTTTGCGCAAGAGCTGACCTTCTCGCTCAGCGACCTCCAGTACAATTATCCGGACGAGCCGACGGAATCGGGCCTCGGGCCACAGGCAGAGCTGGAAAGGTTGGCAAGGGAGGGAGCGGTCAACCGCTACCCGGCAGGTGTGCCTGAATCCGTGACCAAGCGCATCGAGGAAGAGCTCGTTCTGATCGAACGCCTCAACTATGCCCGTTACTTCCTGACCGTCTACGACATCGTCAAGTTCGCGCGCAGCAAGGATATTCTCTGCCAGGGGCGTGGGTCAGCCGCCAACTCGGTCGTCTGTTTCTGCATCGGCATCACCGAAGTGGGGCCGGAAAAAATCGATTCGCTTTTCGAGCGCTTCATTTCCGAGGAAAGGAACGAACCGCCTGACATCGACGTCGATTTCGAGCACGAAAAGCGCGAAACCGTCATCCAGTACATCTACGAGAAATACAGCTCCAAGCGCACCGCCCTTGCCGCCGCCGTCATCAGCTATCGCGGCCGTTCGGCGCTGCGCGAAGTGTCGAAGGCGATGGGCCTGTCGGAGGATGTCCGGGCATCGCTTTCCGGCTCGATCTGGGGCTGGTCGACCTCAGGACTCGGCGAGAAGGAGGCGAGGGCCGGCGGCCTCGACCGCAGCGATCCCATATCGCGGCATGTGATGGAACGCGCCAACGAGATCATGGGCTTCCCCCGTCATCTCTCCCAGCATGTCGGCGGCTTCGTCATCACCAGGGACCGGCTCGACGAGATCGTGCCCATCGTCAAGACGGCGATGGACGAGCGCAAGATGGTCGAATGGGACAAGGACGATCTGGATTCGGTGAAGATCCTCAAGGTGGATATCCTGGCGCTCGGCATGCTGACCTGCCTGCAACGCGCATTCACCCTGCTCACGGACCATTATCCGAAGGCACGAGATGAATTTGGCCGGCCCTATGTGCTGGCCACGCTCCCGGCGGAGAACCAACGTGTCTACGACATGATCTGCCGTGCCGATACGCTCGGCGTCTTCCAGATCGAGTCGCGCGCGCAGATGTCGATGCTGCCGCGTCTCAAGCCACGCGAGTTCTACGACCTCGTCATCGAGGTGGCGATCGTACGCCCCGGCCCTATCCAGGGCGACATGGTCCACCCTTATCTGCGTCGCCGGCAAGGCAAGGAAGAGGCCGAGTATCAAAAGCCGGAGCTGGAAGCGATACTCGGCAAGACGCTTGGCGTGCCATTGTTTCAGGAACAGGCGATGAATATCGCGATCGTCGCCGGCGGTTTCAAACCGGGCGAGGCCGACGAATTGCGCCGCGCCATGGCCACCTTCAAGCGCACCGGCACCATCGGCAATTACCGCCAGCGCATGATCGACGGCATGGTCGGCAAGGGCTACACGAAGGACTTCGCCGAGCGCTGTTTCAAGCAGATCGAGGGTTTTGGCGAATACGGTTTTCCCGAAAGCCACGCCGCATCCTTCGCGCTGCTCGTTTACGCCTCCTGCTGGTTCAAGACCTTCTATCCCGACGTGTTCTGCGCCGCGATCCTGAACTCGCAGCCGATGGGGTTTTACCAGCCGGCGCAGCTGGTGCGCGACGCCCGCGACCATGGCGTCGACATCCGCGAGGTCGACGTCAATTTTTCCGTCTGGGACTGCACCCTGGAAAAAGCGCCTTTCGACCCGGCCCGCATCCTGCCGCGCCATGCCGAAATGCGCGGTGTCATCGAGACAAGCCATGCGCTGCGGCTCGGCTTCAGGCAGATCAAGGGACTTTCCAAGGAACGCATGGAGGCTTTCGTCGAGCGGCGCGGCGCCGGCTACTCGACCGTCCGGGATGTCTGGCTGCGCTCCGGCCTCAATGTCGACGAGATCGAGAAGCTGGCGCAGGCCGACGCCTTTCGGTCCATCGGTCTCGATCGCCGCGCGGCACTTTGGCAGGTCCGCGCGCTCGACGGCAAGAGTGCCGCCGAGAAGCTGCCGCTGTTCGACCAGCCGGCGCTCGGCCTGCGCGAGCTGGAGCCGCAGACGAAGCTGCCGAAAATGCCGCTCGGCGAGCATGTCATCCACGATTACCGTTCGCTTGGCCTGTCGCTGAAGGCGCATCCGGTCGCCTTCCTGCGCGAGCGGCTCGACCGCGCCGGCGTTACCCCCAATGCCAGCCTGCCATCCGTGCGCGATGGCAGGCGGGTCTCCGTTGCCGGTCTGGTTCTGGTGCGCCAGCGCCCCGGCAAGGGCAATGCGATCTTTCTCACGCTGGAAGACGACAAGGCCGTCGCCAATGTCATCTTCTGGGAAAGGACTTTTACCCGCTTCCGGCCCATCGTCATGGGCGCGCGCTTCGTCAAGGTCAGCGGGAAACTGCAGTCGGAATCAGGTGTCGTCCATATCGTGGCCGAGAAGATCGAGGACCTGACGCCCTGGCTGACCGTGCTCCTGGAAAAGGTCGGTGCAGCCGCACTGCCGGCCGCCGATCCTTCGGACCGCTCCAGCCAACCCGCAATACGGCCCGCAATACAAAAAGCGGGACAGGACCTCGCTATGCTGTCGGAAGAAGCGGAAAGGGTCATGCCCAAAGGGCGCAATTTTCAGTAGGCCTGCCTTTCGTCATCAAGCGCTGGCGGGACAGCGCCCCCCTCTGCCCTGCCGGGCATCTCCCCCTCGAGGGGGGAGATTGGTAGCTTCATTGATGGCGCTTCTCTGTCAACGTGAAAATTGGCGAAAGCCGAAACAACAGCCGATCTCCCCCCTTGAGGGGGAGATGTCCGGCAGGACAGAGGGGGGCGCCGTAGAACACCGACCTCAATGTCCGGCCACGCTCTATGACGCTGAACTGCCCGGCCCGCCCAGCTTTGGCGGCGACAGCACATCCTCGGCCGAGATGGTCCGCGCTTCCGAAGGAAGCATGATCGGGATGCCGTCGCGCACGGGATAAGCGAGCTTGGCGATCCGCGAGACCAGCTCGCCACGTTCGGGATCCCAAGCCAGCGGCCCCTTGGTCAACGGGCAGGCCAAGAGCTCCAGCAGCTTCGGGTCGACGCTGGTTTTCTTTCCATCACGCCCATCCGCCATTGCGTCCCCTTTCCAACTCCAAGCCTGCGTTCACCTTACTGCAGGCTCGAGCCGAAATCCTCATTCTCGCGCGCCAGCGTCATCTCGGTGATGGCGATCAGCGTCTCGGCCCGCGTCTTCAGGTCCGCGGCCTCCAGCAACGCCTGCTTCTCGGCCGGTCCGTAGGGCGCCATCATCGACAGCGCGTTGACCAGCATGGCGTTTTCGGCGCGGCTGACGCTTTCCCAGTCGGCTTCCAGATCATTGGCCTGCAGATAGGCGCGAAACGCCCGCAGCAGCGCCGGCCGGTCGATCTCATCAGCCGCCTGCTCCTCGTCGAGATCGGCGAGGAAGGGCGCCGGCTTGCATTGGCGGAACGGCGTCTTGACCGTCAGCTCGTGGGCGATGCGGAACCGGCACACGCCTTGCAACGAAATCAGGTAGCGGCCGTCGCCGGTCTCTGAAAAGGCGATGATGCGGCCGATGCAGCCGACATTGCAAAGCTCCGGCTCGCCATCCTCGCGCAATGCGCCATTGAGGCCGGGCTGGATGATGCCGATGACGCGCGAGCCGGCGACCGCCTCGTCCACCATCTGCAGGTAGCGCGGCTCGAAGATGTTGAGCGGCATGCGGCCGCCCGGCAGCAGGAGCGCGCCCTCGAGCGGAAAGATCGGGATCGTCGACGGCAAATCCTTGGCGAGCCGGTAATGCGCGTTTCCCGCTTGCACCTCGTTCCTCCGATCGCTTCATTGCGAAGCGTCAATCCTGCCCTGTCTATCTGGCGCTCAGGCCCGACGCCACAAGCCCGTGCGACAAAACAACCGACAACCGGCTCAGGAAAACAGCAATGCCGACAATTTGCGGCGCGCCGCAAGCGTCGCCTCGTCGGTCATGCCCCAGGCCTCGAACAGCTGCAGCAGCTGCGTCCTGGCGCCATCCTCGTTCCAACTCCGGTCGGCCTTGATGATGGCCAGAAGGTTGTCGGCGGCTGCCGTGCGCTCGCCCTTGGCGTTCTGGATCATGGCCAGATCGAAACGCGCCTGATGATCCCTAGGGTTTTCGGCCAAGCGCCGTTCGAGCTCGGCCGGATTGCCCAACGCCGCCGCCTGCGCGGCCAGCGCGATCTTGGCGCGCAGGGCAGCCAGCGGCGGTGCATCCTTCTTGGCCTCCGGCGCTGTTGCCAGGAGCGCCTCGGCACCCTCGGTGTCGCCGGCCTCGAACAACAGGTCGCCCAGCCCGCCAATTGCCTCGACCGTCTCCGGCGCCTGCGCCAGGATGGCGTCATAGATGTCGGCGGCGGCCTGCATGTCGCCGGCATCGCGGGCTTCGGCTGCTGCGGCCAGGGCCTCGGCCACCGGCGGCGCGCCATTGCCCTTGCCGCCGACCTTGGTGATGAATTCGTTGATCTGGCTCTCGGGGACGGCGCCCATGAAGCCGTCGACCGGCTGGCCGTCCTTGAAGGCGATGACCGCCGGAATCGACTGGATGCCGAGCTGGCCGGCGATCGAGGGGTGGTCGTCGATGTTCATCTTGACCAGCTTGACCCTGCCGCCGGCGGCCTTGACCGCCTTTTCCAGCTGCGGGGTGAGCTGCTTGCAAGGTCCGCACCACGGCGCCCAGAAATCAACCAGCACCGGCTGACGGCGCGATTCCTGGATGACGTCGGCGGCGAAGGCGGCGGTCGTCGTGTACTTGATGACATCGCCGGCGGCAGGGCCCGCGGGCGCATCGCCAAGCGCGGGTTTCGCCGGGGCCGGCGCCGTTCCGCCATACTGCACCGTCGTGGCATACTGGCCGCCATTGTTTCCGAATGATCCGCCAAACGGATTGTTGTCGCTCATCTCGTCACCCTTTTCGGTCGCGCCGCCAGCCCGGCTCGGCGCCATGTCTCAATTGGAAATCGGCTTCGCCATCCATGTGGCGATCATGCCGAGACTTTCAAGATAGCAGCATCGTGCCCGGTTGCCTCGACGAATCTGATGAGGTCGGCCGCCGCGATCGATGTCGTCGCCTCGTTGGTCAGCGGATGCGCGTTAATGACGGAATGGTCCATCAAATCCTTGTCGAGCACCAGCTTGACCCTGTTTTCCCTGTCGTTGATGACGCCGAAGACGGTGACCGCGCCCGGCGTGACGCCCAAAAGCTCCATCAGCATCTCCGCCTTGCCGAAGGAAACCCGGCTGGCGGCGCCGATCAGTTGGTGGATCTGCTTGAGATCGACGACCGCTTCCTCGCCGACGGTGACCAGGAAGAAATTGTCCTTCTTGTCCTTCAGGAACAGGTTCTTGGTGTGCCCGCCGGCGATTTCGCCGCGCAGCGCCTGCGAATCGGCAACCGTGTAGAGCGGCGGATGGCGTATCGTCGAAACGGTGATGCCCAGTTCGGCAAGAAAGGCCATCAGTTCGGCTTCGGTCTTCGGCATCGATCTTCTTCTCGTCCGTTTCTCGGGCCTTGCCGTTTACGGCCAATGAGGCGGCCGACACAAGGCCGTCGCGCAAGGGGCGATGAAATCGGCCCATCGCAAGCGGTTTGCCGGCATCGTTCGGGAGGTTGCAAAAAGCCTGTTATTCCCTGTTGCAATCGCCGCGCTCTTCAGCCATATAGGCCCGGCTTGCGGCCAAGACGCCGTGTGAGCGGGTGTAGCTCAGGGGTAGAGCACAACCTTGCCAAGGTTGGGGTCGAGCGTTCGAATCGCTTCACCCGCTCCAGTTTCCTCCCAGGGAATCAAGCATCGAAATGCCGCGGTCCGCCGCGGCTTTTTCGTTTTCTGGAGGCAGCGGCATTGTCAGTGTTTGGCACCCGCCGTGTCGCCGGCGGCATCCGCGCCAGCCTGCTTTCGTCCGGCGGTCAGTTTGCCGGACTCGAACTCTTCGACCGCCTTGTCCCAGCAGGCCTTCTCACGGTCGGGCATCAGGCCTTCCCGTTCCCAGAGTTCGTGGGCCCGTTTCCGGATATGCGCGACACGTTCTTCCTGGCTGATCACCACGGCCGTATTCCCTTGGATTTCCTGAGGAAGCAACCGGACAGCGCCTGAAATGTTCCATCCGGATGTCGTCAAACTCGGCAGGTCGAACACTTCATCCCAGGATCGCGGTTCGATGCGCTTTGCCTTCAGGCGCTCTTGGCCTGTCCAACGTTCGTCATCCCGGGGCGGAGCAGCCGCGAAGCGGCGTCGCGAAGACCCTGGGATCCATTCCGTGACCTCGGCCGGGGAATGCAGCGGAGCAGAATTCTGGACCGCTGCGGCGCGCAGAGGTCGCGGCATGGATCCTCGGGTCTGCGCTGCGTCGCTACGCTCCTCGCTTCGCCCCAGGATGGCGAACCGAGGGACGTCTCCGCCAGTCTTCCAGGCATGTGGGGGATATCACCAAGCAACCGGCTTGATTGTCCGCACCCGCAATGCTCCGTTGCCGGTTCGGGCATACGGAGAAATTCATGACGGGTTTTGTCGACCGCCAGCGCGCCACGGATTTGATGCAGCGCGCCGGCATTGGGGCGCTGGCGCTCTGCGCGCCCGAGGCCTTCCACTATGCGACCGGCGCGACGATCGGCCCGGCCGGCCTGTTCCGGCGCGCCGGCGCCGGCTTCGTCGTGATCCCGGCCAGACAGGACCTGCCAATCGGCGTCGTGGTCGCGGACTTCAACGCCGCGCAACTGCGGACCGCCGCGCCCGAGATGGTCGTGCGCTCGCACCCGATCTGGATCGAAGCCGCACCGGTCGAGCCAGGATCTACCGGGCGCTCCCTGGCGGAGCGCATCGAGGCAGGCTTGGCTTCGCTCGGCCGCGCGCCTGATTTCTCGCGTCCCGCTACTTTCGACCTGGCCGGCTCGGTCCATCAGTTGCAGGCGATGCTCATCGATTTCGGGCTGGAGCGCGCCACGCTCGGCGTCGACCTCGACTTTATTCCCGCCGCCGATTTTGCCGCCATCCAGGCGCTGCTGCCGAACAGCCCCGTCGTCGACGGTTCGCCCGTGCTGGACCGGCTGCGCGCGGTCAAGTTGGAGCGCGAGGTCGACCTCCTGCGGCAAGGCATCCTCCTGTCGGAAGCCGGCCTGGAGCGGCTGCAGGTCGATGCGATGGCCGGCATGCGCCAGGCCGATCTCGTCGCGCTTTACCGGCAAGGCGTCGCAGCGGCGGCGGCCGGGCTTTCGCATCCGGTCATCACGGCCGAATATGTGACGCTGGGCGCCCGGGCCAAGGGGGCCGACGCCAGGGCCGTGGCCGGCGATCCGCTGAAATGCGACATGGTCTGCACAGTCGGCTTCTGCGCCTCCGACATGTCGCGCAACTTCACCTTCGGCCCGCCTTCCGCCGATCAGGCCGAACTGCATGCCATCGCCGAGCGCGCCTTCGAGGATGGGCTGGCCGAGCTTGTCCCTGGAAACACGCTTGCCCATGTGCATCGCGTCGCCACCGACAGCCTGGCGCGGCAAGGCCTGCGCTCCTACCGTCGCGGCCATTTCGGCCACGGCGTCGGCCAGTCGGTCTTTTCCGAACAATGGCCGTTCATCGCCGCCGGCAGCGATGTCGTGATCGAGGCCGGCATGGTGCTGGCCTTCGAGATCCCGCTCTACATCGACGGCCTCGCCAGCTTCAATCTCGAGGACCAGTTCCTGATCACGCCGGATGGACCGGTCGCGATGAATAGGCTGCCGAGACGGCTGGAGGTGATTGGGTAGGGGGGCAGGGGTTGGCGCTTGTCGCAGTTCGCTGAGAAGTGGCGCTCTACGGCGCCCCCCTCTGCCCTGCCGGGCATCTCCCCCACGAGGGGGGAGATCGACCATCGCGACCGCTTTCGCCAATTTTCAACGTTGCAAAAGAAAGGCCGGCGCCAAAACTGCCAATCTCCCCCCTCGTGGGGGAGATGTCCGGCAGGACAGAGGGGGGCGCCACGGAACTCGGCGGTAGTTGCCGTGGCACGTGAGAAACTAAGCACTCACCGGCGGCCGCCCTTGCGGCACGAGTCGCTTGCGACAGTGGCGGGCGCATGGAACGACAGCGTGCAACCATGATAAGAGGTCGGGTCGAAAACGAGCCAGGGAAGATCGACTTCATGACCGGAGCTGCCAGCCATCCGATCGCGGACGAAGAGGGAGCCAGGGGCGAGCCCGTCCGGCGCATTCCCGACATCATCTCGCTCGTCAAGGATTCCTATGCGGAATTGCGCCCGGCCGAACGCCGCGTCGCCGATGTCGTACTCGAAAATGTCAAATACGCCGTCGACGCCTCCAACGCCGCACTTGCCCAGCGCGCCGGCGTCAGCGAGCCGACGGTGACCCGCTTCTGCCGCGCCATCGGCTGCGAGGGCGTGCGCGACTTCAAGCTGAAGCTGGCGCAGAGCCTCGTCGTCGGTGCGCTCTATCTGGACACGTCGCCGGCCAGGGAGGGCGACATCGGCCTGCCGTTCTGGAACGCCGTGTTCGGCGAAGCGCGCCATGCACTGCAGGAAGCCGAGCGGCAGCTCGATCCGGGTGAGCTGGAAAAGGCGGCCGAGCTGATCGCCCGGGCCCGCCAGGTCACCGTGTTCGGACTCGGCGGCAGCTCTTCGGCGCTGGCGCAGGAAACGCAGCACCGGCTTTTTCGCTACGGCATCTCGACCAGCGCCCAATGCGACCCCTATCTGATGCGCATGACCGCCTCGACGCTGAAGCCTGGCGACCTGGTGATCGCCATCTCGGCGACCGGGCGCACGCGCGAGGTGATCGAGGCCGTCGAACTCGCCAAGCACTACCGCGCCAACGCTATTTGCGTGACGGCGCCCGACACCGAACTTGCCCGCGCCTGCGACGTCAGGCTGACGGTTGCCGTGCCCGAATATCCCGACACGCTGAAGCCGACCGCCTCGCGCTATGCCTTCCTGGCGATGATCGACCTCCTGGCGGTCGCCTCCGCCTACAAGCTCGGCGGGCCGGCGCGAGAGACCGTGCGCCGCATCAAATACAACGCCCAGATCCACCGCACGGGGAAGGAAATGGAGCCGCTGGGAGACTAGTCCCTTCTCCCCGTCACTATACGGGGAGAAGGTGCCGGCAGGCGGATGAGGGGCAGCGCCGAGTTCGACGGTTACCGTCCCAATATACAAATTGGACGCATGAAAGAGGCAAGAAATGCTCGAAATGTCACCATCCAAACAGGCGGCCGCATGGCTTGGCTCCTTTTCGCAGGCGCTTGAATCCGGCGACGTGTCAGCCGCGGCGAACCTGTTCGTCGACGATTGCTACTGGCGCGACCTGCTGACCTTCACCTGGAACGTCACCACCATGGAAGGCCGCGAGGCCATTGCCGACATGTTGAAGTCGACGCTGGCAACGACCAGGCCTGCGGCGTGGCAGCTCACCGGCGAGGCAACCTCCGATGAAGGCACCATCGAAGCCTGGTTCATCTTCGAAACGGCGGTGGCCACGGGACAAGGCATCGTGCGGCTGCGCGATGGCCGCTGCCGCACCCTGTTCACGGCGATGACCGAGCTGAAAGGGTTTGAGGAGCGCAAGGGCGGGGCGCGGCCGCTCGGCGTGCGCCACGAGGCCGATCCCGAACGCGAGACCTGGTCGGAAGCGCGGGCGCGCGAGGCGCGCGAGCTTGGCGTCTCGGAGCAGCCCTATTGCCTGGTCATCGGCGGCGGCCAGGGCGGCATCATGCTCGGCGCGCGGCTGCGTCAGCTCGGCGTGCCGACCATCGTCATCGAGATGAACGCGCGGCCCGGCGATTCCTGGCGCAACCGCTACCGCACGCTCGTGCTGCACGATCCGGTCTGGTACGACCATCTGCCCTACATCCCGTTCCCCGACAATTGGCCCGTCTTCACGCCCAAGGACAAGATGGGCGACTGGCTGGAAATGTACACACGCGTCATGGAGCTGAATTACTGGGTCGCCACCAGGTGCCTCAGCGCCAGTTACGACGAGGCGGAGAAGGTCTGGACCGTGGTGGTCGATCGTGTCGGCCGCCAGATCACGCTGAAGCCGAAGCACATCGTCTTCGCCACCGGCGCCTATGGTCCGCCGCGCAAGATCGAGCTGCCCGGCGCGGACCGGTTCAAGGGCGAGCTGCTGCATTCCAGCCAGTATGCCAGCGGCGATAAATTCCGCGGCAAGAAGGTCGCCGTCATCGGCGCGGCCAGTTCCGGGCACGACGTCTGCGTCGATCTCTGGGAGAGCGGCGCCGACGTCACCATGATCCAGCGCTCGCCGACCACCGTGGTCAAGTCGGACACGCTGATGCAGGTCGGCTTCGAGATCTTCTCCGAGGACGCGCTGGCGCGCGGCATCACCACGGAAAAGGCCGACATGATCGTCGCCTCGACGCCGTTCGCGCTGGTGCCCAAGGGCCAGCGCGCGCTCTACGACGTCATCCGCGCGCGCGACGCGGCTTTCTACGAGCGTCTCGCCGCGTCCGGCTTCGCGCTCGATTTCGGCGACGACGAGACCGGCCTGCTGATGAAGGCCTACCGCACCGGCTCGGGCTATTACATCGATGTCGGCGCGTCGGATCTGATCATCGACGGTAAGGTCGGCATCCGCAGCGGCGTGGGGATAAAATCGCTGACGGCGAAAGGCATCCTGTTCGAGGATGGCAGCGAGCTCGAGGCGGATGCCATCATTGCCTGCACTGGCTACCAGTCGATGAACGAGAACGTGGCCGCACTCGTCTCGCGCGAGGTCGCCGACAAGGTCGGCCCGTGCTGGGGGCTCGGCTCCGGCGTCAAGGGCGACCCCGGCCCCTGGCAAGGCGAATTGCGCAATATGTGGAAACCGACGGCGCAGGAAGCGCTGTGGTTCCACGGCGGCAATCTGGCGCTGTCGCGGTTTTATTCGAAATATGTCGCGCTGCAGATCAAGGCGCGGATGGAAGGGATCGATACGCCGGTTTATGGGGCGGTCAGCAACGCGCCACGGTGACGCTGCTGATCTCCCCCCTTGTGGGGGAGATGGCCGGCAGGCCAGAGGGGGCGCTGTCCTGCCAGCCTTTCATTTCGATCTTCTTTTGCAGTCGTCGGGTTCTTTGTCGGTCGCAATGTGGGCGAGGTTTGCATTCCGTCGCGCCCCCCTCTGCCCTGCCGGGCATCTCCCCCACGAGGGGGGAGATCGGCTAATTATGCCGGTTTCCAAAATGCCGGGCGGCAACCTCGACATGCGTGTGGTTTGCATGCGCTTCGAAACGCTCGGTCTCGCTGACATCGTTCGCCGCCTCGTTCGGCCACCAGGTGCCGCCGATGACGATGCCTTCCGATACCAGCCGCTGATCGGCGACCAGCGAGGCGCCGACCGCGTCGACGAAGGTGAAGCGGCCTGACCGCTGCCGCAGCACGGCGACGTCGCCCAGCGTGCCGACGGCCAGCGTGCCGAGATCGGGCCGCGCGATCGCCTGCGCCGGCGCTTGCGTCGCGGCACGCAAAACCTCGACCAGCGGCATGCCGAGCGCCATCAGCTTGGACATGCAGACCAGTATGTCGAAGGCCGGCCCGTCGACGCAGTAGAGATGCACGTCGCTCGAGATGACATCGGGCGCCAACCCTTCGGCGAGCATGGCGCGAGCGACGTCGAAGTCGAATGAGCCCATGCCGTGGCCGAGATCGAAGATGACGCCGCGCTCGCGCGCCAGCCGCATGTCGGGCCGCACCATGCCGGAGGCGAACACCGGCGCGTTGGGGAACGGCCGGAAGCAATGGGTGAGGATGTCGCCCTGGCGCAGGCGCGGCAACACTTCGGAGCGGCCGGGCGGCGGCTCGTCAATATGCGCCATCAGCGGCAGGCCGGCCTTGTCGGCGGCCTCCAGCGCCAGATCCACCGGCGCGATGCCGCTGGTGCCGCCGGCATGCTTGCCGGAGCGGACCTTGACGCCGACGACCACGTCGGCGTGCTCGCGCACCGCCGCCACCACCTCGCGCGGTTCGCAAAGCCGGAGATCGCCGCACTCGCCGACCGACACCGTCTGCGAGAAGCCGAAAATGCCGGCAAAGGAAATGTTGACATAGGCCAGGATGCGCACCTTGGAGCGCTCCATGACATGGCGGCGGAAGCCGAGGAAATTGCCCGCGCCGGCGCTGCCGGCGTCGATGAAGGTGGTGGTGCCGCTCTTGGCGGCGAGCCGGTCGGCATCGACGCCGAGCGAGGTGCCGCCCCAATAGACGTGGCTGTGCAGGTCGACGAGGCCGGGCGCGACGATGCAGCCTGTCGCGTCGACGACCTGCGCGGCGCTGGTCGCGGGGATGTCGGCGTCGACAGCGGCGACGCGGCCATTGGCGATGGCGACGTCGCGCGGCGCGTCGATGCCTGACGCCGGATCGATCAGCCGTCCACCTTTCAGCAGGAGGTCGAATTGCATGGAGGTGCCTCCGCCTTGTTACGTCGTCTTCAGGCCGGCCTGTACGCGACGGCCTCGACTTCGATCTTGATGTCGATCATCAGCCGCGATTCGACCGTGGTGCGCGCCGGCGGATTTTTCGGGAAGTGCCTGGCGTAGACCGCGTTGAAGCCGCCGAAGTCGCGCGCGTCCTCCAGCCAGACGGTGGTCTTGACCACGTCGTCCATCGTGCAGCCGGCGAGCGCCAGTGCGGCCTTCACATTGGCGAGCACCTGCTCGGTCTGTTCCGTGATGCCGCCCTTGACCACGATCCCGTCGCCGCCGACCGGAACCTGGCCCGAGACAAAGACGAAATCGCCGGCCCGCACGGCGGGCGACAGCGGCACATGGGATGTTCCAAAAGTCTGCTTGGGCAAGGGACGGCCTCCTCCGATGACACGGGCAGGGCACCGAGGCGCCCGCTTTGGGAGGAGATTTACCGCGATCGGGGCGATCCCGATAGAGGCCTAGTTGGAAAGCAACAGTCTTCGAAATCCATGTTGCTTTATTACAGAAGCGCTTGCATCGTGCGCGCTTGCCGGACGGGCTCGACGCCACGACGGACAGACCCCTTGCGAGACCGGAGACGCCGACGATGACCTTCGACAAGAACCCGTTCCCTTCCGGCGGCGCCGACCGCCACGCGCTGTGGGAGATGCTGGTGCGGCGCGACATCGACGCCTTCATCGGCCAGGACTGGTCCATGGTCGAGAACGACTTCGTCGTCGAAAGCTTCTTCGGCATGCACGCGCATTTCCTGGCCAACGCCGACGCCTGGCGGCTGCAGTTCCCGAGACTGGAAATCTATCGCGACGAGTGGTTGCGCCAGGCCAAGGAGACGGCGGCGACCAAATTCGCCGAGCCGCTGCGCGAGGCGCTGTTTCGCGTCACCAATCTGCGTGACATCGATGTCGACGGCGACCGCGCCGTGCTGCACAAGAAGTTCGACGGCTCCGTCGCCAAGGCGGATGGCAGCGTCGACCGGCTGAAATGGCAGACGCTGTATTTCTGCAGGAAGGTTGGGGCGAGCTGGAAGATAGCCGGCTTCATCGGCTACATGCCCTATCCGCTAGGCGCCTGACATAGCGCCTTCGTCATCCGCGCAATTCGCCGTGCCGGCCGCTCAGTAGAGCGTGAAGAACGTCGGTAGCAGGCCGCTTTCCCGGAAATACTCGACGAGTTCGATGATCGGGAAGATGGCGAGGAAATAGAGCCCGTCATAGAAGGTGCGCTTCAACGCGCGCGTCGAGAACTGCAGCTCGTCATTGTCGCGGTAGAGCAGTGGGTTCGGCCAGAACCGGGGCGTCGCCTTGATATAGGCTGAATAGGCCGGGCCGAACTTGCCAAGGAGATATTCGGCTTCCTTGCGCGCCGTGACCCGGAAGATGAGGAAGCTGGCAAGGCCGAGCGCGGCAGCCGCCACCAGCGAGCCATAGAGCAGGCCGATACCGACCGCGCCGACCGTCGAGAAGAAATAGAGCGGGTTCTGGCTCATCGAGAACGGCCCGGTCGAAACCAGCTCCTCATTCTTCTTGCCGCCGACATAGAGGATGCTCCACAGCCGGCCCGCGACGCAGGCGAGCACCAGGCAGAAGCCGAGGAATTCGAGCGTCTCGTGGCCGTTCGAGCCTTCGCTGAGCGCCGGTTTGGTCAGGAACAGCAGCAGCACCGCCAGCGCCGCCGCGACGCGGATGAAAATCAGCCGCTTGCGCTGGACGAAAGCCTTCGAAACCGGCTTGAGAGAGGCGTAGTTCATTGGTGTTTTCCTGGGCGCTCTGTGCGAGCCCGGCCACTGGGGCGCGCCATTGATGGCGGATACAAGGCGCTCACCCTCTATCAGCGCACCGCGAGGCGTTCGTAAAGGCCTTTTGCGCCAGGCAGAGCCATCCTTACGAATTTGTATGCCACCGGACAGGCTGGAGTGAAGTCGCCTGCCTATTGTCCGGATCGCCGCCACAACAATCGACATCGGGACATCAGCCATGCTCGCGCCCACCACGCTCCCCGCCGCACCAAGCCAAAACCGGGTTCCCGAAGTCACTCTCGATTTCTGGCTGATCAAGCTGATGGCGGTGACCATGGGCGAAACGGCGGCCGACTATCTCGCCGTCAACCTCGGTCTCGGGCTAACCGTCACCTCGCTGATCATGACCGGCGTCCTGATCGTCGCCCTCGTCCTCCAGTTCGCGCAGAAGCGCTACGTGCCTTGGGCCTACTGGCTGGCGGTGGTGCTGATCAGCGTCGTCGGCACCCTGGTCACCGACAACCTCGTCGACACGTTCGGCGTGCGCCTGCAGACCACCACGATTGCCTTCTCGGTGGTGCTCGCGGCGACATTCGCGGTCTGGTACGCCACCGAGCGGACGCTGTCGATCCACACCATCTTCACCACCAGGCGCGAAATCTTCTACTGGCTGGCGATCCTGTTCACCTTCTCGCTCGGCACCGCCGCCGGCGACCTCGTCGCCGAGAGTTTCGACATTGGCTATCTCGCCACCGGTCTGCTGTTCGGCGGCGTGATCGCGCTCATCGCGCTCGCCTACTATCTCATCCACCTGGACGGCATCCTGGCCTTCTGGCTCGCCTACATCCTGACGCGGCCGCTCGGCGCCTCATTCGGCGACCTGCTGTCGCAGCCGGCCGAATATGGCGGACTCGGTTTCGGCACCACCTTCACCAGCCTGATCTTCCTCGGCTGCATCATCGCCCTGGTTCTCTACATGACGCTCAGGAAGAAGGCCGATGAGCTCGACGACATGCTGCTGGAGTCGGATTGAGCCGGCACCGAAGTTTCGGCGGTCGCTTGCGTTGAGGCGGCACATCCCTTGCCGATTGGCTGAAACATCGGTCGCTTCGTCATCCACGGGCGGAGCAAGGAGCGTAGTGACGCAGCGCGGACCCGAGGATGACGAAGATGGGAGGCGCTCCGAATTTCCCGCGGCCTGATGCCATCCTAGGAACCAACCCGCGCCGGTGATAGCCTGTCCCGGATATCGGAACTCAACCGGAACAGCGATGCGCCTACTTCTCGTCGAGGACGACCACAGGACGGCGGACTATATCATGCGAGGCCTGACCGAGGCCGGCCATGTCTGCGACCTCCTGCGCAACGGCCATGACGGGCTTTTCGCGGCGACCAGCGGCGGCTACGACGTGATCGTCGCCGACCGGATGATCCCCGGTCTCGACGGCCTGTCCATGGTCAAGGCTGTCCGCGCCGCGGGCGTGCGCACACCAGCGATCTTCCTCACCTCCGTCGGCGGCATCGACGATCGCGTCGAGGGGCTCGAGGCCGGCGGTGACGACTATCTGGTCAAGCCCTTCGCCTTTTCCGAACTGCTTGCCCGCATCAACGCGCTCGGCCGGCGGCCGGCCGCGCAGGAGCAGAGGACGGTCCTGCGGGTTGCGGACCTCGAGATGGACCTGATCATGCGGCGGGTGGTCAGGCGGGGCCAGCCGATCGACTTGCAGCCGAGGGAGTTCAGCCTGCTCGAGGTGCTGATGCGCGGCGAGGGCCGCGTCATCACCCGCACCATGCTTCTGGAACGCGTCTGGGATTTTCATTTCGATCCCAAGACCAGCGTCGTCGAGACCCATATCAGCCGGCTGCGGGCCAAGGTCGACAAGCCGTTCGACACCCAGCTCATCCACACCATCCGCAACACCGGCTACAGCCTGCACGCGCCGCTCGCACCATGACAGGAACGTGGGCCCGCCTGCCGCGCAGCACGCCGTTCCGGCTTGCCCTGACGTTCGCCTTCCTGTTCATGCTGGCCTTCATCCTGGCGGGCGCCATCGTCTACCAGATGATGAGCGCCGATCTTGCCGAGCAGCTCGACGACACCGTCAAGGAAACCTACGCCGTCATCGCCTCAACCTATACCGACACCGATCCCAAGGAGCTGGTGGAGACCATTGAGAGCCACTCCTTGCGGAGCCCGAAGAAGGAGCAGCTGTTTTCGCTGACCGACCCAGCCGGCAACCGCCTGGCCGGCAACTTCACCGCCGCGGGACTTCCCGAAGGCTTTTCGATGTTCGGCGCCGAAATGCCCGGCCTGCCCGCGGGGACCGAATACCGCGCCTATTCCGGTTCGCTCGGCGCCAACACACTGACCATCGCCTTCAGCCTCTCCGAGACGAAGGAGCTGGAGGCGATCATGCTGATGAGCTTCGGCTGGGCGACGCTGATCATCACCGGCCTGGCCGTCACCGGTGGCGCCCTGCTCGCCTCGCGCGTCCAGCGCCGTCTCGACGGCATCGCCGCCACGATGGTCGACGTTTCGCATGGCCGGCTCGATACCCGCATCCCGCTGACCGGCAAGGGCGACGACATCGACATCGTCTCCAGCCAGGTCAACGCCGCGCTCGATCGCCTGTCGGCGCTGGTCGAAGGCATGAAACAGGTCAGCGCCGACATCGCGCACGATTTGAAGACGCCGCTCAACCGCCTGCAGATGATCCTGGAGGGCGCCGCCGACAAGGCCGCGCGGCACCAGGACGTTTCCGACGATCTGGCCGACGCGCGCATGGAGGGCCACCAGATCAACGAGACCTTCGATGCGCTGCTGCGGATCGCGCAGATCGAGGCCGGCGCGCGCAAGGCGCGCTTCACCGATGTCGATCTCGGCGACATCCTGCGGACCATCGCCGAAATCTACACCGACGTGGCCGAGGACGATGGCAAGTCGCTGTCACCGCCGCGGCTGGAGGAGACGACCGGCCGGATCCATGGTGACCGCGAACTGTTGACGCAGATGGTCGCCAATCTGGTGGAGAACACGCTGCGCCATTGCCCGCCCGGCACCTCGATCAAACTGTCGGTGACGCGTCAGGGCGACCGCGTCCTTGCCTGCGTCGCCGACAACGGACCCGGCATTCCCGCCGGCGAGCGCGAAAAAGTGTTTCAGCGGCTCTACCGGCTGGACCACAGCCGATCGACGCCAGGCAGCGGTCTCGGCCTCAGCCTCGTCCGGGCCATCGCCGACCTGCACGGCGCGACCATCACGCTCGAGGATTGTAAGCCTGGGCTGGCCGTGGCGGTGAGTTTTCCGCTGGCAATGGATTGACTTCGGAAGTTGGCGAAAGCCGGTGTAACGGCCAATCTCCCCGCTTGCGGGGGAGATGCCTGGCAAGGCAGAGGGGGGTGCTGTCCCGCCGACCTGTCGATCCATCGCGACCCATCGGCGGGCTTATAAACGGCCGAGGCCGGCGATCCTTCACACCCCCCTCTGGCCTGCCGGCCATCTCCCCCGCAAGGGGGGAGATCGCTGTTACGTCACCGCTCGATCCGCGTCGACAGGATGATCGATGACGCGGTTCGTTCGACCCCGTCCATGGCGCCGATCCGGTCGAGCAGCGCGTCGAGGTCGCGGATGGACGGCGCGTCGACGATGACGATCATGTCGAAATTGCCGCTGACGGAGTGCAGCGTCCGCACGGGCGGCAGCGCCTGCAGCGCGCGCACCACTTTGTCGGCGAGCTTGGGTGTGACGGTGAGCAGCACATGCGCCCTGACCAGCCCCTGCTCGTAGTCCGGCGCCAGTCTGACGCCATAACCCGTGATGATGCCGCGCTGCTCCAGCCGCTCGATCCGGCTTTGCACCGTGGTGCGCGACACGCCGAGCTGCCGCGCCAGTTCGGCCGTCGAGGCGCGCGCGTTGGCGCGCAGCAGCGAAAGCAGGGCCTGTTCGGCGTCACTGAGCATTTCGACGAATCCATTCGGCAAATCGACAAAAGATAGGGTTCACTTTGCAGAATTCCACGCTTCCTTTCGCCAGGCAAACTGCGATGATTCCGGCAAGCGCAGATGGCAGGAGTATTTGACCATGAATAACATCGTTATCGTCGGGGCCGGCAAGATCGGTTCGACCATCGCCGAAATGCTCGCTGAAACGGGCGACTACCACGTCACCCTCGTCGACCGCTCGGCGGCGCAGCTCACTGCCGCCGAAGTGCCCGACGGCGTCGAGACGCTCGAACTCGACATCGCGGCGGTTGGCGCGCTTGAAGCCGCACTCGCCGGCAAGTTCGCCGTGCTGAGCGCCGCCCCCTTCCAGCTCACCACGCGCATCGCCGAGGCGGCGGCCAGCGCCGGCGTGCATTATCTCGACCTCACCGAGGATGTCGTCTCGACTAGGCGCGTCAAGGAGCTGGCACGCTCCGCCAAGAGCGCCTTCATCCCGCAATGCGGCCTGGCGCCGGGCTTCATCTCGATCGTCGCCAACGACCTCGCCAGCCGCTTCGACACGCTGGAAAGCGTGCGCATGCGCGTCGGCGCGCTGCCGCAATACCCGTCCAACGCGCTGAACTACAATTTGACCTGGAGCACCGACGGCGTCATCAACGAATATTGCGAGCCCTGCGAGGCGATCGTCGAGGGCGAACTGGTCGAAGTGCCGCCGCTGGAGGAGCGCGAGGAATTTTCGCTCGACGGCGTCACCTACGAAGCCTTCAACACCTCGGGCGGGCTGGGCACCTTGGCCGAGACGCTGAAGGGCAAGGTGCGCACGCTGAACTACCGCACCATCCGCTATCCCGGCCATGCCGCGATCATGAAGGCGCTGCTCAACGATCTCGGCCTGCGCCACCGCCGCGACGTGCTGAAGGACATTTTCGAAAGCGCCCTGCCGGCAACGCTGCAGGACGTGGTCATCGTCTTCGTCACCGTCTCCGGCCGCAAGAACGGCCGCCTGCTGCAGGAGACCTACGCCAACAAGATCTATTCCCGGCGCGTCGGCCAGACGGTGCGCAGCGCCATCCAGATCACCACGGCTTCTGGAATCTGCGCCGTGCTCGACATGCTGGCCGATGGCTCGCTGCCGGCGACCGGCTTCGTCAAGCAAGAGGATATCGCGCTCGAAGCCTTCCTGGCCAACCGCTTCGGCCGCGCCTATGCCCAACACGAGATGGTTAGCCGGCTGGCGGGGTGATGGTTCGCGCCTTTCCTCTCCCCCGTCGATCGGGGGAGAGGTGTCGAGCGAAGCTCGACGGAGTGGGGGTCGACCTGGCTCGGGCGGTGTTATTTCAAGCCGGGCGATGCCTCGTCCTGGTTGATTGAGGCTGGTGGCGAGCTGTCAGCGGCCGCGCATTTGAGGACCGGCTTCCCCCACTCCGTCGCTGCTTCGCAGCGCCACCTCTCCCCCCTCCGGAGGGAGAGGAAAGGGGCGGGACACCTCAAATATGCAACGCGTGCCCCAGCGTCTTCAGCGCCGCTTCCTGGAACCCTTCGCCTTGCGTCGGATGCGCATGGATGGTGCCGGCGATGTCCTCCAGCCGCGCGCCCATCTCCAGCGCCAGCCCAAAAGCCGTCGACAGCTCCGACACGCCCTGACCGACCGCCTGAATGCCGAGCACCAGATGATTGTCCGCACGCGCCACGACGCGGACGAACCCGTCCTCGCCGAGCTTCGTCATGGCGCGGCCATTGGCGGCGAAGGGGAACAGGCCGATCTTGATCTCGCCCCGGGCCTTGGCTTCCTCGGGCGACAGCCCCGCCGTCACCAGCTCGGGATCGGTGAAACAGACGGCGGGGATCGAGCGCTTGTCCCAGCTGCGCTTGTGGCCGGCGACGATCTCGGCGACCATCTCGCCTTGTGCCATCGCCCGGTGCGCCAGCATCGGCTCGCCGGTGACGTCGCCGATGGCGAAGACGCCGCGCATCGAGGTCCGGCATTGGTCGTCGATCCTGATGAACTTTCCCGCCCTGTCGAGATCGATCTGCTCGAGACCCCAGCCCTCGGTCACCGGTTTGCGGCCGACCGTCACCAGGATCCTGTCGGCGACAACTTTGCCGCTCTTGCCGTCCGACGTCTCGACCAGCAGCGCATCGCCTTTTGTCGACAGCCCCTTGGCCTTGGCGCCTGTCATCACCTCGACGCCGAGCGCTGCGAGCCGCTTGACCACCGGCCGGGTCAGCTCGGCATCATACTGCGCCAGCACGCGCGGCAAGGCTTCGACGACGGTAACCTTGGCGCCCATCTTGGCGAAGGCCATGCCGAGTTCGAGGCCGATATAGCCGCCACCGACGACAGCAAGTTTTTCGGGCACCTCGCTCAGCGCCAGGGCCTCGGTGGACGAGATCACCGGCCCGCCGAAAGGCAGGAACGGCAGTTCGACCGGCGCCGAGCCGGTGGCAATCACGATCGTCTCGGCTCGGATCACCTGGCTTCCGGTCTCGGTCTCGACCTCGACGGTCTTGCCGTCGCGAAAGGTCGCCCAGCCATGCACCGTCTTCACCCCGGCCTTCTTCAGCAGGCCGGCGACGCCGCTGTTGAGCCGGCTGACGATCCCGTCCTTCCAGGCGACGGTCCTGGCCAGATCGAGCGCCGGCGCCGTCACCGAAATGCCGAGCGGGCTCTTGCCTCCGGCCATGTCGGACACCTTCTCGAACTCCTCCGCCGCATGGATCAGCGCTTTGGACGGGATACAGCCGACATTGAGGCAGGTGCCGCCAGGCTTGCTGGCTTCGACGATAACCGTATCGACGCCGAGCTGCCCGGCACGAATGGCGCAGACATACCCGCCCGGACCGGCGCCGATGACCAGCAGCTTGCAGGAGATTTCTTTCATGATGGCACGCTCTTTTTGATGGAGGCCCCCTCATCCGGCCGCTTCGCGGCCACCTTCTCCCCGCTGGGGAGAAGAGACTGGCACAGGCGTCGATAATCTCCTCTCCCCTCGGGGAGAGGTCGGATTGCCCCGAATTGCCATTGCAATTCGGCTGGCAATCCGGGTGAGGGGGACTTTGCGACCGTTCTCATCCCCCTCTAATCCACGAAAATCAGCGCCGGCGTCTCCAGCAGCGCCTTGATCCGCTGGATGAACACCGCCGCGTCCCAGCCGTCGATGACGCGGTGGTCGAAGCTCGACGACAGGTTCATCATCTTGCGCGGGATGAACTGCGCGCCGTCCCACAGCGGCCGCACCATCATCTTGTTGACGCCGATGATCGCCACTTCCGGATGGTTGATGACCGGCGTGGTCGCCACACCGCCCATGGCGCCGAGCGAGGTGATGGTGATGGTCGAGCCCGACAGCTCGTCACGAGTCGCGGTGCCCGACTTGGCCGCCTCGGCCAGCCTGAAGACCTCGGCGCCGCAATCCCAGATGTCGCGCGCCTCGGCATGCCTGACGACAGGCACCACCAGCCCCGACGGCGTCTGCGCGGCGATGCCGATATGGACGCCGCCATGCTGGTGGATGATGCCGGCCTCGTCGTCGAACAAAGAATTGAGCTGGGGCTGGTCCGCGATCGCCTTGACCATCGCCCGCATCAGGAACGGCAGCAAGGTCAGCTTCGGCCTCTCCCCACCTCCTTTGGCAACACGCTTTTCCTTGTTGAGCGCGGCCCGCAATTCCTCGAGCGCCGTCACGTCGATCTCCTCGACATAGGTGATGTGCGGGATGCGCGATTTCGACAGCATCATCTTCTCGGCGATCTTGCGCCGCAAGCCGACCAGTTTGATGTCCTCGATCGCATCGTTGCGGGCGAGACCCGATGCCTTGGCCACTTGCGGACCGCGCGCCAGGAAGGCCTCGATGTCTTCGTGGCCGATGCGGCCGGCCGGGCCGCTGCCTGCGACTTGCCTGAGATCGATGCCGGCCTCTTTCGCGCGCAAGCGGACGGCCGGCGAGGCCAGCGGCTTTTCGCCTTCCGGGCGCGGTGCGCCGGAGGCCGAGGACCGTGCGATGGTCTTGGCGGCAGCCAGCGATGCAGCGGGTTTCACCGGTGCCTCGATGGGTTTTGCTGCCTTGGGCGGCGGTGCGGTTTCGGGCTTCGGGCTCGCCGGCTTGGCGGGCGCTTCAGCCTCGGCGGTTGGTTCCGGTTCTTTGCCGGCAGCCTTCACATTGCCCGCGCCCGCCACCTTCAGCCGTACGATCGGCGAACCGATCGCCACCGTGTCGCCGATCTCGGCGCCCAGCCACAGGATCTCGCCATCGACGGGCGACGGGATTTCGACCGTCGCCTTGTCGGTCATGACAGCGGCCAGCACGGTGTCCTCGCGCACGATGTCGCCGATCTTCACATGCCATTCGACGAGTTCGGCTTCGGCGACGCCCTCGCCGACATCGGGCAGCTTGATGATGTGTTCGCCCATCTCAGGCCTCTCTAAGCTTCCAATGTTTCTATGAGCGCACGGCCGACGCGCGCGGGCCCCGGAAAATAGTCCCACTCCTGCGCATGCGGATAGGGCGTGTCCCAGCCGGCGACGCGGACCACCGGCGCCTCCAGATGGTAGAAGCAGTTTTCCTGCACCAGCGCCGACAGCTCGGCGCCGAACCCGGAGGTCAGCGTCGCCTCGTGCACGACGACGCAGCGCCCGGTCTTCTTGACCGAGGCCACGATCGTGTCGAGGTCGAGCGGCAGCAGGGTCCTGAGGTCGATGATCTCGGCATCGATGCCGGTCTCCTCGGCCGCGGCCTGCGCGACATAGACCATGGTGCCGTAGGCGAGCACAGTGACGGCGGAACCTGCCCTGCGGATCGCCGCCTTGCCGAGCGGCACGGTGTAGTGGCCGTCGGCGACCTCGCCGAGCTCGTGCTTCGACCACGGCGTCACCGGCCGGTCGTGATGGCCGTCGAACGGGCCGTTGTAGAGCCGCTTCGGCTCCAAAAAGATCACCGGGTCGGGATCCTCGATCGCCGCGATCAGCAAGCCCTTGGCGTCACGCGGATTGGATGGCACCACCGTCTTCAAGCCCGACACGTGGGTGAACAGCGCTTCCGGGCTCTGGCTATGCGTCTGGCCGCCGAAGATGCCGCCGCCGGTCGGCATGCGCACCACGATCGGGCAGGTGAAATCGCCGTTCGACCGGTAGCGCAGCCTTGCGGCTTCCTGCGTCAGCTGGTCGTAGGCCGGATACATGTAGTCGGCAAACTGAATCTCCACGCACGGCTTCAGGCCGTAGGCGGCCATGCCGATGGCCGAGCCGACAATGCCGGATTCGTTGATCGGCGCGTCGAAGCAGCGGCTCTTGCCGTATTTGGCCTGCAGCCCGTGGGTGACGCGAAAAACGCCGCCGAAGAAGCCGACATCCTCGCCGAACACGACGACTTTATCGTCGCGCTCCATCGACACGTCCATGGCATCCCGAATGGCCTCGATCATGGTCCGCCTTGGCATGGCTCAGACTCCCGCCTGCTGGCGCTGGCGCCTGAGATGCGGCGGCATCTCGGCATAGAGGCCCTCGAACATGTCGCGCGTCGACGGCTTGCCGCCGGCATGCAGCGTGCCGTGGCTTTCCGCCTCCTTCTGTGCCGCGATCACCGTGTCGAGTATTTCCGCCTCGGCCTGCGCGTGCCGCTCGTCCGACCAGACGCCGAGCTTGATGAGATGGTTCTTCAGCCGCACGACCGGATCGCCGAGCGGCCAGGCGTCGGACTCCGTCTTTGGCCGGTAGGCGGAGGGATCGTCCGAACTCGAATGGGCGCCGGCGCGGTAGGTGACATATTCGACCAGCGTCGGCCCGAGATTGTCGCGCGCCCTGGTCGCCGCCCATTTGGCCACCGCATGCACGGCGAGATAGTCGTTGCCGTCGACGCGCAGCGACGGGATGCCGAAGCCGAGACCCCGCGCCGCAAAAGTGCCCGAGCCGCCGCGCGCAATGCCCTGAAAAGTCGAGATCGCCCATTGGTTGTTGACGACATTGAGCACGACCGGCGCCTTGTAGGTGGAGGCGAACACCAGCGCCGAATGGAAGTCGGATTCCGCCGTCGAGCCGTCGCCGATCCAGGCGGCGGCGATGCGCGAATCGTTCGAGATCGCCGAGGCCATCGCCCAGCCGACCGCCTGGATATACTGCGTCGCCAGATTGCCGGAGATCGAGAAGAAGCCGTGCTCTTTCGACGAATACATGATCGGCAGCTGCCGACCCTTCAGCGGATCGGCCTCGTTGGAGTAGATCTGGTTCATCATCGTGACCATCGGATAGCCGTCGGCGATCAGCAGCCCGGCCTGGCGATAGGTCGGGAAGTTCATGTCGCCCGGGGCAAGCGCCTTGCGGAAGGCGCAGCTCACCGCTTCTTCGCCCAGATGCTGCATGTAGAAAGAGGTCTTGCCTTGCCGCTGCGCCATCTGCATGCGCGCGTCGAAGGTGCGCAGCGTCATCATGTTGCGCAGGCCTTCCAGCAGCTCCTCGCTGGAAAGCAGCCCGGCCCACGGCCCGACGGCCTCGCCGTTGCGGTTCAGCACCCGGATGATCGAGAAAGCCATGTCGCGGATGGTGCGCGGATCGACGTCGATGTCGGGACGCGGCACCGAGCCGGCCTGGGCGATGGTCACGTTGGAGAAATCAGGCGTGCCGCCCGGCCGCACTTCCGGCTCCGGAACGTGAAACCGCAACATCCCAGCATCGGCCATGACCTCGAGTCCTCCAATGTTGCCTGATGCGGATATTTGCACATCCGCGCGTCCAGGGCGAATTCGCCAAGCAAGTCATCCGGGTATTGGTTCCGGCCGCGCCGGCCGATCCCAGCCTCCCGCGCTCAGGATGAAGATATGTCGGCGAAATTTCTTGTCGATGTTGAGCGGCGGCACGCAATTTGGCGCAAGGTTCTGGGCAGGTTGCCGCAAGACGAGGTATTTCTGGGTGTCGGGCGCAATGCGAGGGTCGCAGACGCAGAATAACGTTCGGTCGAGTTCCCTGCGCCCCCCTCTGTCCTGCCGG
>NZ_VFTI01000045.1:0-45643 GCF_006439515.1 Mesorhizobium sp. B3-2-1
TGCCGACAACATCGCGCGGAGGCGCAACGAAGCCGCCTGTCCGCATCCATCCCGGCGCTTCCCGGCGACGGTCGCGCTATCGCCGACATCAGCCGCAAATCGAAATCCCCATAGACATCGACTGTGGCCCGCGGGTTCCTGCATGAGAGGCTTTCGTACGCCTGACGGCACCCGAAACCCTTCCCATGTCGGCCGTTTTCCGGCGTGTTGGACTTTGTCCAAGAGCGGACGTCCGTGGCAAGCTATGCGTCGATGCCAGAAATGTCGTGCCCCATCTCGCCCCTGATGAGGATAGGCGCAGCGTTTTTGTCGGAACCTCCATATGAATCTCCTAACGCTGTGCTGTAATCTTTGCTCTAAATATTCTCCCGCGTGTATATCTCGAACGGCAAGATGGCGGTCAAATTGCCACCATCGTTCGGGGCGGCAACGGCGCGGACCATACCGGTCAGCGCTTCGAGCGCGATTCGGGCGAGCGGGTGCGAGATGATGAAGGTCAGCGTGCCGTCAAGCAGCGCCGGGCGGGTCGACTCCATCAACTCATAGCCGACGACGACGATGCTGCCGGCGCGGCCGGTGGAGCGCAGGGCCGCGATAGTGCCGGTGATGCCACCACCGGCGACATAGAGGCCGGACAGATCCGGATTTTCGTTCAGTAGCTTCTCGGTCATCTCCTGTGCGATGGCGCTCGATTCGAAGGTCAGCAGCGGCTCCAGCAGCGTGAAATCAGGGGCGTGCTCGCGGAAATAGGAGCGGAAGCCGCTCTCGTTCATTTCCTGGCAGCGATAGCGGTGATTGCCGACAAGGATGCCGAGCTTGCCGGGCGCCCTGCAGACATGCTCGAACACCCAGGCTGCGGTGCGGCCGACCTTCCAGCCGTCCAGTCCGACGTAATGAATCTGACCCGTCGCCGATATCTGCGAGATCAGCGCAAACACCGGAACGTTGCGGGCCTGCAGCGCATCGACCGCCTGGGTGACAAGCGGATGGACGGCGGCGACGACGCCGACGGCGTCGCATTCGGCGCCGAGCGCCAGCAGGCGCGCTCCGACATTCTGCGGCGACAGGTCGTCGAGAAACTCGATTCGCAGCTCTATCTCGCAGTCGGGCATGGTCGGCGCCACCGCGCGCAGCGCCTCGGCGATGTTGCGGTAGAAGGCGCGGCCGGGCTGGTGCAGCAGGAAGCCAAAGCGGTAGTGCGGCCGGGCGGCCGCTATGCGGCTGCGCAGCGCGCCCATGCCGTAGAAGCCGATCTGCTCCGCCGCCAGCCTGACACGCTCGCGCGTGCCTTGGCGGACGGCGCCGGCGCCGCTCAGCACCCGGTTGACGGTGGCCACCGAAACATTCGCCTCGGCGGCCACATCCCTGATCGTCGGCCGCTTGTTCTGATCCATTTCGTCTCATCCGCCTGTAGCAATTGATACGAAGATATCATTTGTCGTGCCAGATTGACATGAATGACACAATTAGTTTGGAACAAACATTCTATTCTTGATTCATTTTGGATCAAGATGTTTATCTCGTCAAAAGCAAGCAAGGCGGACGCACCGCCAGCCCAGGGATAGCAGCAGCACAGCGCATACGGGTTTCGCCCATCGCTCTCAGGCGGTGTGAGGCAGCGCGCGCGTGCGGCCCGTCCCAAGGCGTTGCAGGTGCGGCATTGCGGGTGGAGGATTGCATGGACGATCTCAAATACGGCGTGCGCGACAAGCGCGGCGACTGGAAGCCGAACGGACGCATCGAGGCAGCGCCGTTGTGGAACTGGCCGCCCGGGCTGCCGAAGATCCTGGCGTGGCTGCCCGGTTATATCTGGCCGTGGAATGCTTTCCACATGGCCACGGCGCTGCTCTACTGGTTCTATATCGTCCCGAGCGTCGAGACGATGAAGACGATCAGCTGGGGCTGGGCGCTGTGGCTCTACGCCGTCAACGCGGCAGCGATCCTCGTCTTCTACGGCATCTTCGAGCTGCGCTACTACATCAAGCGAACCCAGGCGACGCGGTTCAAGTACAACCACAAATTCCCTGCCGACGCGCCCTCCGACGTGTTCTGGTTCCAGAGCCAGAACCTCGACAACTTCCTGCGCTCGTTCTTCATCACCATTCCGCTATGGACGGTGGTCGAAGTCGTCTTCCTGTGGTGCTTTGCCAATGGCTACGTGCCGTGGGTTGGCTGGCAAGATCACCCGGTCTACCTCGCCGCACTTGTGCTGGTCGCGCCGGCCATCCACGAGGTGCATTTCTTCTTCATCCACCGCCTGATCCACTGGGCCCCGCTCTATCGCTGGATCCATTCGGTCCACCACAACTCGATCAACCCGTCGCCGTGGTCATCGCTGTCGATGCATCCGGTGGAGGGGTTCCTCTATCACGCGGTCGCCTTCTGGCATCTGGTCATCCCGTCCAATCCGATTGTCGCGCTGTTCCAGCTGCATATCGCCGGCTTCGGTGCGGTCAACGGCCATCTCGGCTTCGATAAGCTGGAGGTGACCGAGGACACAGCGGTCGAGAGCCACGCTTACGCACACTACCTGCATCACAAATATTTCGAGGTGAACTACGGCGGTGACGGGCTGATCCCGCTCGATCGATGGTTCGGCACTTGGCACGACGGCACCAAGCAAGGCGACGCCATGATGGACGCCCGCTTCCAGAAAAAGAAGGAACGTATGAACGCCAAGGCCGCGGCGAACCATTGATCAAGCGACGCAACGCGCAACGGGAGAGGTGCGCGCCTGCGGATGAATTCGATTTTTTCTAAACCGTCTGACGACGGCAACCGGGAGGAAATGAAATGAAAACGATCACGAAACTGGTGACGGCGATCATGCTTGCGGGCGTGGCGGCGATATCGTCCACGGCAGCCATGGCCGATGGCGCGAAGATCTTCGTCATCGGCGGTAAGGCGGACGACCCGTTCTGGTCGAAGGTCAAGAAGGGCGCCGACGATGCCGGCAAGGTCGCCGAACTAACCGGCGGCTCGGTGACCTGGCTCGGTCCGCAGAACTATGACAATCTCGGTCCGGATGCGGCCAAGTTGATTCGCACCGCGCTCAGCCAGAAGCCGAGCGCCATTGTCGGCCCGGACTGGGTGCCCGAGGCCATGGACGATGCTTTCAAGGAAGTCGTTGCGGCAGGCGTGCCGCTCATCATCTACAATTCCGGCGGCATGGACGCGGCCAAGCGGCTCGGTGCCATGAACTATGTCGGCAATGAAGAATACGCCGCTGGCCTGGGCGGCGGCACCTATTACGGCAGCCATGGTTCCAAGAACGTGCTGTGCGTCAACACTTTGCCGGGCGCCACCAACACCGAAGACCGCTGCAAGGGCATTGCCGACGCCATCGCCAAGAGCGGCGGCAAATCGAGCCAGTTGCCGCTGCCGTCGTCGAGCTTCGGCAACCCGACAGCAGTCGCAGAGGCGATCAAGGCCGCCGTGCTGAAGGACAACACCATCGACGGTGTCATCACCATCAGCGCCGGCGACGCCAACAGTGCCGCCAACGCCATCAGCCAGGCCAATGCCGGCGAAAAGGTCAAGCTGGCTTCGTTCGACATGGATGAGACCGGCCTGCAGCGCATCAAGGCTGGCACGCAGATGTTCGCTGTCGACCAGCAGCCTTATCTGCAGGGCTTTCTCGCGGTGTCGCTGCTGAACGGCTTCGTCAATTATGGGCTCGACCTGCCGACCAAGCCGGTGCTGACCGGGCCGGGGATCGTGGACGCCGCCAATGTCGATGCGACGATGGCTGGTGCCGCGGCCGGCGCTCGCTAGCTTCTGCAGACAGAATGTCCGGCCCATCCGCGGGCCGGACATCATCTGCCACGCGCCGCCGACTACTGGCAGCGCCAGGCTCCCATTGTTCAAGCCAGGGACATTTCGATGACATCCCAAGCCCATGACCAACTCGCCGTGGTAGCGACTGCGCCCCCGCAATCTTCGATGCCCTGGATCGGCAGCCTCGTGCGCCGGCCCGAGGTCGGTTCGCTGATCGGCATGGTCGCCGTTCTGATCTTCTTCTCGATCTTCGGCGGCGCCAATTTCATGTCGGCCGGAGGTGCCGCGAGCTGGCTCAACGTCGCCTCGGAACTCGGCATCATCGCGCTTCCCATCGGGTTGCTGATGATCGCCGGGCACCTCGATCTCTCCGTCGGCTCGATGGTCCCCGCCAGTTCGATGACCATTGCCATCCTGTCGGGCCACTACGACCTGCCGATCATCGTCGGCATCCTCGCCGCGCTTGGCCTTGGGCTCGCCGTCGGCTTCATCAACGGCGTGCTGGTGATCCGCACCAAAGTGCCGTCCTTCGTCGTTACGCTCGCCACGCTGTTCGCATTGGCTGGCCTGACGCTCGGCCTCTCGGTCATCCTGTCCGGCAGCACCAGCGTCGCGCTGAAGAGTGGCTCCACCGCCAAGCTGCTGTTCGGCGACTATCTCGGCGGCAAGTTCGAGGTGACGCTGTTCTGGTGGATCGCCGCCGTTTTGATCGTCGGCTTCATCCTGAACTTCTCGCGCTTCGGCAACTGGATCCTGGCCATGGGCGGCGACGCGGTGAGCGCCCGCAATGCCGGCATCCCGACCGACCGGGTGACCATCGCGCTGTTCATGAGCAGCGGCCTGTGCGCCTCCTTCGTCGGCATGTCGCAGGCGATCCTCTACAACAGTGCCCAGGTGGCCGCCGGCCAGTCCTTCATCTTCAACTCGATCATCGCGGTGGTCATCGGCGGCGTGCTGCTCACCGGCGGCTACGGATCGGTGGTCGGCATCGTGCTCGGCACGCTGACCTTCGCCATCGTCAATCAGGGCATTTTCTACACCGGCTTCGACGCCAACTGGGCAAGCCTGATCATCGGCGTCCTGCTGCTGGCGGCCGTGCTGATGAACAACACTTTCCGCACCATGGCGTTGACCTACGCGCCGCGCACCAAACCGAGGGCACGCTGATGACCACGCCCCTGCTCAGGCTGACTGGAATCAACAAGTCGTTCGGCCCGATCGACGTGCTCCATGACATTTCGCTCGAGGTCAACAGAGGCGAGGTGCTGTGCCTGCTCGGCGACAATGGTGCCGGCAAGTCGACGCTGATCAAGATCCTCTCCGGTGTCCACAAGCCCACGTCGGGCACGATGGAGATGGACGGCAAATCCGTGGCCTTCGATAGCCCCCGCGACGCCGGTGACCATGGCATCGCCACCGTCCACCAGTTCGGCGGGACATTCCCGCTGATGAGCATCGGCCGCTCCTTCTTCGTCGGCGCCGAGCCGACGCGGCGCTGGGGGCCGCTGACCATCTACGACCGCAAACGGGCCAACGAGATCGCCGTCACCGAGATGCGCCAGCTCGGCATCACCCGCATCGACGACGGCGACCGCCTCGTCGGCGGACTGTCCGGTGGCGAACGCCAGGCGCTGGCCATCGCGCGCGCCGTCCACTTCGGCGCCAGCGTGCTGATCCTCGACGAGCCGACCGCGGCACTCGGTGTCAAGGAGGCGGCGCACGTGCTGCGCATCGTCCTGCAAGCGCGCCGCAAGGGCATCGCGGTCATCTTCATCACCCACAATGTCGTCCACGCGCTGACCGTCGGCGACCACTTCGCCGTCCTCATCAGAGGTTCCAAGGCCGCCGACTTCCGCAAGGGTGAGAAAAGCCGCGAGGCCGTTACCGACCTGATGGCCGGCGGCGAGCAGATGGCTGAACTCGAAGCCGAGATCGAGAGGTTCTCCGCAGCTGATGTCGGGTAAGCGCCGCGCGGCACGAGCAATGCGTGACCAGTGAAGACGCCCCTCCTTCCTCCCGGGCATCTTCCTGTGCGGCCGGCGGAATTCTGCCGGCCGCATTTTCGACCAACCAAAGAACAGACGGCAGAGTGACAATGGCAAAATGGATTGATGCGTGCGCGACCGATGACATCGATGAAGAGGACGTCATCCGCTTCGATCACGAGGCCCGGACATTCGCCATCTACCGCAGCCCCGACGATGCATTCTTCTGCACCGACGGGCTGTGCACGCATGAGAAGGTGCATCTCAGCGACGGGCTGGTTATGGAGCACAGGATCGAATGCCCGAAGCACAGCGGCGTGTTCGATTACCGGACCGGCGAAGCGCTACGCGCACCGGTCTGCGTGAACCTGAAAACCTACGCCACGAAGGTCGAGGACGGCCGCGTGTACATCGAGGTCTGACATGTCCGATACTTTTACACTGGCGGCTTGTGTCGAAATGCTGTGGCGCGACAAGCCGATGGAATGGCGCGTGCGGCGCCTCACCGAAATGGGTTTTCAGGTCGGCCTCTGGAACTGGCCCGAGCACGATCTCGCAATGCTGGAAAGATCCGGCGCGACTTTCTCGATCATGAACGGTTATTTGCGCGGCCGGCTGGCCGATGACGAAGGTGCTGCCGAACTGTTGAAGACGGCGAAGGAGACCGCGGCGGTCGGCAAACGCCTCGGCGTCGCGCGGCTCAATCTGCACGGCACCGGGCTGGGTGATGGCGGTCTGCCGGTCACGCCGTGCGAGATCGTCACCGGCGCCATGTGGCTCAAGGCGCGCGACACGCTGAACCGCATTGCCGACCTTGCCGAGACGGAAGGCGTGACCTTCACGCTGGAGAATCTGAACCTGCCGGTCGACCATCCCGGCGTGCCGTTTGGGCGCGCTGAGGACACACTGGCGCTGGTCTCGAGCGTCAACCGTTCGGGGCTCCGCCTCAATCTCGACCTCTATCACGCGCAGATCGGCGAAGGGAACCTGATCGAGCTGTGCCGGGCCTGCCTACCTTGGATCGGCGAGGTCCAGGTGGCCGATGTGCCCGGACGCATGGAGCCTGGCACCGGCGAGATCAATTACCGGGGTATCGCCCGTGCGCTGAAGGACATGGGCTATCGCGGACCGGTGGGCATGGAGGCATTCGCCTCCGGCAATCCCGAGGCGGCGCTGCAAGCCTTCCGCGAAGCTTTCACGATCTGAGGGAACAAAATGGTCACCAAGAGCACCCGGCCCACCGTCGCCGACATCCGCGCCATGAAGGGCCGCGGACAAAAGATTTCCATGCTGTACGTCACCTCGCTCGACGAGGCGGCGGCGGCGGATGCGGCCGGCGTCGACATGCTTTCGATCGAGGGCCGATTCTTCTCGCCCGAGATGCGCGAGGCGGCGGGCCGCTGCTTCGTACAGGTCGGGCTGCCTTACGGGCCATCCGGCAATCTGGTCACGGCGGAGGACTATCTGAAAACCGCCTACCACTTCATGCGCATCGGCGGCGACTGCTTCTACTGTGCCGCCTCGCTCGATATCCAGAAGACGCTCTGCGACAACGCCGTGCCTGTCGTTGCCCATGTTGGCCTGATCCCCTCGCAATGCACTTGGACCGGCGGTTTCAAGGCTGTCGGCAGGACGGCCGACAGCGCGCGTGCGGTGTGGGACCACGTCAAGCGGCTGGAAGCCATCGGCTGCTTCGGCGCCGAACTGGAAGTGGTGCCAGACCGCGTTGCCGAACTGATTACCAGGAGCACACCGATGATCATGCTGGGCATGGGCGCCGGGCCGCATGCCGACGCGCAGTATCTGTTCAGCGAGGACGTGCTCGGCCACACATCAGGCCACAAGCCGCGCCACGCCAAGACCTACCGCAACTTCGCCGCCGAATATGAGCGGCTGCAGCGCGAGCGCATCGCCGCCTATCGCGAGTTCACCTCCGACGTCCAGACCGGCGCCTATCCCGAGCCACAGCACGTGGTTCAGATCACTGATGACGAGTTCTCCACCTTCAGGACCGCTCTCAGGCTTTAGGAAGCCAAGATACTCAACAGGCCGCGAGATTCTCTTGAAGGTCAGCTATCTCCGCTACGGACACAAAGGCGGACAATCTGGTGTACGGATCAAAGCTCGTTTCAGACGGTCTGTCGTATATCGAAGTTCTAGCATGCCGTCCTTCAGGCTCTGCGTCCTCGTTCAAAATTGTAGGACTGCCTAAAAGCAAGGGCAAGCCCGACTTGGATGGCTGGGCTCTCCAAATCGGTCTGAACAGCGAGTCCGCAATGCTCGGTTTGCACTCGATCCCTTCCGTTCCCGGCGATGGTGGTCGTCCGATAGGATTAATTGCGCTCTCGCTAACATAAGATATACCAATCCTTGCGGGAGGCCCCCCGACCGCGATGGCCGGTGCGGTCCACGTCCCCAAAACCCCAAAACCGCCCCGGCCATTCCAGCGTTGTGTCCCATCCGGGGATTAAGCGTTTCGCCCCAGCCGTGCACTGGGACGGCAATGCCCTCCTCGCTCAGGACCGCATTTCGATGCCAAGTCGCTCCTACACCCAGATGTCAACTGTCGATATAGCTGCGCTCGAAACCCGCATATTCCGTCATGCCTCGTAGGTCGAGCACGCGAACACGGCCTTGCCGGAATTCGAGAAATTTACGCTCACGCAGTTCGCGCAGCATCCTGTTGACATGAATCGGAGTGAGGCCAAGGGCGTCCGCGAGATCGTACTGGGTCAACGGGCATTCATAGCTATCGCGGGTAACGGAGCCTATGAGTTCCAGGCGCGTTCTCAATTCGAGGAACAGATGTGCGGTCCGCGCCAAGGCACTGCGTCGACCAACATTGGTGAGATGTTCAGCGATGACGGCACCGTTGTGCCCAAGAGCCTCGACGATCAGGGAGAAAAGGTGGGGGGATTTCATGGCTGTGAGCGTAAATGTCTTGGTTGAGGCTACCAAGACGTTCAGGTCGGTTTGAGCAACAAACGTTTCAAGCGCGCCACCCCCGTTCGACCGGGACATGACGAGATCGCCTCTCAGGGCAAAATCCAGGATCTGTCGCTGCCCCCCTGCAAGTTCGTGCGACAGGCAACCCCACCCCGACTCGACGATGAATACGCGGTCATTGTCCTCACCCTGGCTGAAAATGACCGTCCCAGGTGGATAACGCTTCGGTGTGAACCCCAGCGTCTTCATGAGCGCCGAATCTTCGTCGGCAAGCCTGATATACGATGACCGCTTTTCGTTCCCGCCCAAAGACTGTGAAGCGTACAACATCTATAACCCCGCCCGATGTCTTCACTTTCTATCCCCTCGGATCGAATGTACATCAAAATTTGGCGTGATGGGTACCTGTGCGACGTCGCCACAGCTACGCAGCATGGGAAAGCAAAGAGTCGTACGGTCGCAACCGCAGCAGCTAGCTTTTATTTCTTGTGAAATTTTCTTGCATGGACTCGACTATTTCCGCGGCGATGAAGCTGCTGCGATTGTCCACTTGGCCGGCGGCATTTCGCAAGGTCCTTGATGCGTCCTTGAGCAACCCTCTTATCTGTCTTGCCGACAACAATTCCGATGCCTCAAGTTCAAGCAGCACCGATTCACTCACGTGCAACGCGGCAAGGGCAACAGCTCGAGGCCTGGTGGCAAGCAGTTTCAAGAGATCACTGGTGGGCCTAGTACGCGATTTCTTTTTTGCCATAATATGCTTCTCAACTGTCCGGACAAGACGGGTGTTTAGACACACAATCACCTTGCTTTCAGCGATTTAATCGCTATCCGCGGCGGCAACGAAATTGGAAAAGCTCAATCTCGGCGTCCCTTTAGACCTATTTTTAAGCATGCTATCCCGGTTCCGAGCGACGACACAGAGGCAAGCATACCGAATTAGCCGTAGCTTGCCCTTCCACCTTGGGACACCACGATGCCGCCATCACCGCAGACGTCGCATTGGAGAACGGTCGACAAGTCTTCTCTCGTAGAAACCCATGGTCACTTACCCAGCTGACGGGTCGCCGCTTGCCGACCGCGACGGGTCTCGTCACCTTTGATCGGACGGGCACGTCCATCGCTCGCCTGCCACGGTGTCGAATGCTTCCGGACCCCAGCCGGACGAATAGTGTGGTGAAGTTTAGCCTAAAGCCCGCGCGGGGACAGTCTTGCCCAGGTCCAAAGCTGGTATCGGGAAAGGTTCGACCTGACCTTCGGTCTTGTCCAAATACTGCATCAACGCGGTCACCAAGTGGTAGAAGATACTGGCGGGAACCTCCGTGGCCTGTGACCTTCCGCGCTCGTCAATCCTGTCGATCCACAAGCCAAGGGGGGCGGGATCGATATGCCATCGAAAGAGACGGGCGACACGGGCTTCTATCTCTGGTTTCAAATCAGGCCCGCCTATGCCGTCCAGGGCGATGGCTGCCTTGATGGCCTCGCATTGCGGCCAGCTGCGGGAGAGCCGGTCGATGGGCATTCCCTGTCGCGACACAGCCGCGTAAGCCAGACCCGTAGCCCGATTCAATCCGCTGGCGATCGCCGACGAATAGAGCTTCCGTGCATAACTGGCCAAGTCCTTTTGTCCGCTTTTTTTAGCGAAATCGATGAGGAGCGAGGCCCATTCGAAATGGTGGCCGGGTTCGGTCGATAGGCCTTTTTCGCCAGGCAGAGGTAGCCAGTCGACGTCGAAATTTTCTCCTACCGTCCAGCTTTCCTGATCGAAGAAATGGCATCTGAAGAGATCAACCACGCGAGCCGCCCGGCGCAGATAGGTGCGGTCGCCAGTGACGGCATGCCATGCAAGGAAAGCCTCCAGCATGTGCATGTGCGGGTTCGAAAACCGCATCCCGTTGGAGCCGGAGGTTTCCAGAAAGCCGTTCAGACGGTCGTCTTCGAGATGGGCGTCGAGGAAATGAAATGTCTCTTGTGCCAGTCGCAAGGCGTCCCGATGGCCGCATCGATGAGCATGGCAAAGTGCCAGGAGTACGCAGGAATGATCGTACGCGTCCTCCGCAGGGTCAGCCACGCTGCCATTGACATTAAGGGTGCGCACCCAGCCGCCACGGGTTGTGCGGCCATGTTTGGCAATGAAGTCTATGCCATGGGCGATCAGCTTGTCGGCCGGTCCGGCCCAACCGCGTTCCTTGGCTACGGCGAAGGCGTAGATCTGGCGAGCCATGGTGCGCATGCGCTTGGACTTGCCCAGCGGCCTTGTGTCGAAACCGAGAGCCTCGTGAAAGCCGCCGTATACATCATCGACCCCTGCGGTGGACCAAAGCGGCAGGGTTTCATTGAAGAGCCAATGTTCGACGCGCTTGCGCCACGAACCGCTGATGATGACTCGGTCTTCCGATGGCGTGTACTTCGTCTCAAGCCGCCCACTTTTTTCCAACTGCTCGACGACCTTCTTCACGTTCTGGCTGTGGCTGACAGGGGCGACGAACACCGCGTCCGGTGTCGCCACTACCGCCACCCCCTTCATTCCGATGACGGTCAGCAGCCTGCCTTGGCTTCTAAGGTAGGAGCTGTCGCAGTCCATGGCGACGATGTCGCCCATGACGACATTGCCGTTGCCGTCCGTCGGGCTGGCTTCGAGCAGCGATTGCCACGATCCAAGGTCGTCCCAGCGGAAGGAAGCCGTAACCATGGCAATATCGCGTGCATGCTCCATGACGGCATAGTCGATCGAGGTGGAGGGGACGGCCGAGTACAAGCCCTGGGGGAGACAGATACCTGAAAGGTCCGTGCGTGCAGTCTTGTGGGCCCGGTCTGCAGTTTCCCAGATGTCCGGTTGGAAATCGAGAAATGCCCGCCGCATGGTGTCGGCACGAAACAGGAAAATGCCGGCGTTCCAGTAGAATCGTCCTGACGCCAGGTATTCGAGCGCTGTCTCGGCATTCGGCTTTTCGACGAAGCACGAAACCGCAGCCACGCGATCGTCATTTGCGGCAACCTCGATGTAGCCGTATCCAGTTTCCGGATGCGTCGGCTTGATGCCGAAGACGACGATGCTCCCTGCAACGGCGGCAGGAACGCCCGACTCGACGGTCTCCCAGAATTGCGCGTCGGTCGATATCTGATGGTCGGAGGGAACCACGAGCACAAGCGCATCGCTGCCATGTTCCGAGATCGTCTGCAGGGTGGCTATGGCGACGGCCGCGGCGGTATTGCGACCGACAGGCTCGAAGATCGGTTTACCGCCGTTCAGGCCGAGCGAAGCAATGTCTGAGATAACGCGATCGGCATGTCGTTCGGAAGCGATCAGGTAGATCGGTGTCTGACTGTCGGGCCGCGCCTTGAGCCGTCGGACGGTCTTTGCGAGCATTGAGCCGTCGCCCGAAAGGTCGTGGAATTGCTTGGGATTGTCTTCGCGCGAAAGCGGCCACAGGCGCGAGCCCACGCCCCCGCTCATGACAAAACAAACCAGCTGGGATGCCATACTCGAGCCCCTTCTCAAGAAATCTCTGGCTGCAGGCTCCGACCTACGGATCTTGGCGCAGCGGCAGGTCGAGAGCACTGAACATCCGCCGGCGCCTTTTGGACGGAGCAGCGCACCAGAGCCGGACGTTCGGCTTGTCCGATGACGCCGTCACCGTGGCCACCGGCAAGGAGATGGCAGCGGCGGCGGGAAGCAGGCAGACAGCGAAGATGCCTTGCCGACGTCCTGGACGCAAGCCACCCAGGATCAGCCCGGCGATTGGGCGCCATCTTGGCGGCGATGAGATGGTTGCCGAAGTCGCGTCTACTGCCGTCCATCGCGGCGGCCAGCCCGACACCGCCGCGTGACGCAATTGACTTTGTTAAGGACACGTTCCGCTCCGAAATCGCACTCCGACATGAAGGAGGTCTTAGCATGCCGTAGGGCGCCGGCCTCGTCAGGAATTCGGGCAGTCCTGACGCCCAGACACGCACCCCTCATCCAATAGGAGATGCCAGTCGACCGCCGAAAGGATGCCTCGTCCAGGCGAGAGTGTTTTGTATTCTGGAACATGCGTTCCATTCGGGCGCTCACGTCAAGGATTGAGCCGCATAATGCCGTTTCCCGCATTGAGGTCCCCACCGCGCGAAGATGTCGATGAAAGGCGCCTTGGCCGGCTGGTCCGCCTTCTTCAGGCCATGCAAGTCGAAATCGAGAGGGAAGCGCAACTCCATCTATCAGAAGCGGACTGCGCCGCGTTTTCGGTGCAGGCGCTCGACAACGGCGAAAACCTCGAATTCATTTCCGCGAGGATCGACACGCTCACAAATAAGGTGATGTTGAATCACACACGGCAGGCCTCGCTGCAGCGGCAGCTGTCATTTTTGCGCAGGACTCAAGCGGAATTGCAGCGCCTTCTTCCCTCCCATAGGACGTAGTCGCATACGCCAATTGGCGGCGTTTACCTTCCGCACCGCCGGGTTAGTCTTTCGCGGCAATCTGGGATCGCGGGGCCGCAGCTTTCCATGCAGACATCGGCCGGACACCATGCTTCGCCTGCGTCAGGATGGCGCGTGTGCCAGAGTTTCCCGCACGCCTGCAGGAGAAGTTGAATGGACCGCATGTTGCCTCATCAATGGCCTGCGACAACGAACAAGCAGGGTGGCATCAGCCAGGAGTTTATTGGCTTCGCTGATATAACCGGATTTTCTCGGCGTTACCTCGGAACGATCATTGCCTGCCTTGGAGCTGCGCTCTTGGTAGCGTGGTTCTACAACTCGACCACCGACCCGGTCTTTACCGCCAGTGCGCAGATCCTGATCGAGCCGAAAGTGCCCCAACATCTACAGGAGGGCGGAGAAGTAAACCTGTCATTGGACACTGCGCAGGTGGAGAGCCAGATCGCGGTGATGCAGTCGGAAAAGATCGCTGCGATGGTCATCGAGCAGCTGAAACTCGTCGAAGATCCTAAGTTCAATCGTCCACACGCGCCGATTTTGCCGGAGGCATTCAGAAAGATAAAAATGGTCCTGGCTGATGCTTTGGGCGCCCAGAAAAGCGCCAGGCTGACGTCGCTGTGGGAGTATTTCGGCTTGGGCATGCCAGAACCCCCCACATCACTGACCGACTTTCAAAAATTCCGGCACACAATGTCGAGTTTCCGCGACGGCCTCGATATACGCAGGGTCGGTGTTTCCTACGCGATTGACATTTCCTTCACGTCCGTCGATCCCGAGGGCGCATCCAATATTGCCAACGCCACGGCCGACGCCTTCGTGCATGAACAGATCGAAACCAAAGCCGACGCGGCAAGGGAAGGCGGCGCGTGGCTCGAGAAGCGTCTTCAGCAGCTTCGCGCGCAAATGAACGCGGCCATGGCGAAGGCTCAGGAATTCCGTTCTCGGCACGACTACAGCGTCGGCAACGAGTCGCAAAATGAAGATGCCAATACCGCGGATGGCGTCAACGCCGTGCCGACGCTCGAAGAGCTCGAGGTGACTGCCGAAACCTATCAGAAGATGTACGAAAGCTTCCTCCAGGCCTACACCAACTCGGTGAGCCAGCAATCGTATCCGGTGGCCGACGCGAGGGTGATCACGGCCGCGACAGCGCCGCTTTATCCGAGCGCTCCAAGGCCGAAACTGATCCTTGCCTTCGCCGCGATTGCGGGGCTCATTGTCGGCATCGGGATTTCGTTTGTGAGGCACACGCTCGACTGGACTGTCAGGTCGCCGCGGCACATCAGGGAGAACCTGGGTATCGAGTGCGTCGGAGAGTTGCCTTTGACGAGCAAGCGAATGGAATCCGGCCACGTTGACGAGGTCAAGAGACATCCTTACTCACGATACAGCCAGTGCCTCAGGAAGGCACGGGCCGAGATCAGCCTTGCGGAAACCAACCATCAGGTCAAATTCCTCGGGTTGACCGCCGTGTCCAACGGCAGTCCCAAGAGTTCCGTGGCCAGCAATCTCGCCACGCTGTACTCGATGTCCGGTCTGAAGACGCTGGTGATCGACGCCGATGTCCGGCGATCGGTGACCACCATCCGGCTGCTCGGCCGTTCAGTTGCCTACGACAGACTGTGCCAGGACCCGATCCGGCTCAGCATCGTGCGCGCACCAGGCCGGTCGTTCGACCTGCTTCGCAGTTCCGTGGTGGAGGGCACCGACCTGTTGATGCCCCGCAATATGGAGGCGTTCCTCTCGGAGGTTACCGCTTTTGCTCTCGCCGATCACGAACTTGGCGCCTACGACGTTGTCATCGTAGACCTGCCCACACTGGCCTCGGGAGCCGACGAACTGATTGTCGGGTCCGTTCTGGACGGTGTCGTCATCGTTGCGGAATGGGGCAAGACGCATTCCGAAACGCTGCGGGACCTTGTCCGAGCGTTGCAGGCCAGCAGGGCGCATGTGCTTGGAGTCCTTCTGGCGAACGCTCGGACGATGACATCCAAACATCGCACGACATGAAAATGGCAGATGCGAAGTCGTCGAAAGCCTGGAAGACGTTCAGGATCATCCCTTGGCATTAGGGGTTGGTGTGGGGCGCGTACCGCTACCTCCTTTGCCTTTCTTGCCGACCCTCCCCGAGATTGGGAAAGTGTCAAAGTCAAACAACTCGAAACAATGATCGTCATGACAAACGCCTTCGAGAAGCAGTCACATCTCGCACCCCCGATTTGGGACCAGCCATCCGTTCCGGTGGCAGTCGACAACCGACCGGTCCTGCATGTTGTTTCCGCTCCCGACCACGACAGTGGCGGGGTGTTGTTGATCGACTCGTCGCCCACCATCAGGGCAGGTTCGATGAATCCTCCCGTGGGAGGTCTTCTGAAGCGAATTCTGGATTTGATCATAGCAGTCACGGCGCTTGTCATGGCAGCGCCGGTAATGATTGCTGTTGCCCTGCTCATCAGGACCACGACAGGGGGCTCGGCGGTGTTCCCGCACAGCCGGATCGGCTTCGGCGGAAGACCGTTCAACTGCTATAAGTTCCGTTCGATGGTCGGCAATTCGGAAGCCGTTTTGAAAGCCTGCCTCGAATCCAATCCCGACATCAAAATGGAGTGGGAAAAGACCCACAAGATCAGGAACGACCCGCGCGTGACGTTCCTCGGGCGAATGCTCCGAAGGTCAAGCCTCGATGAACTCCCCCAACTCTATAACATTATCCGCGGCGACATGAGTTGCGTGGGGCCGAGGCCCGTCGTGAAGGAAGAACTCGAGCTTTACGGCGACCACGTGGCGGACTATCTCCGCGCCAGGCCGGGACTGACCGGTCTTTGGCAGGTGAGCGGAAGAAGCAGCGTGGACTATGCCACACGCGTGGCGCTGGACAGCCAGTATGTTCGGAACTGGTCTGTCTGGTCCGACATCGTGATCCTGTTCAGGACCGTCTTCGCGGTGATGCGCTTCGACAGGACCTCCTAACGTCCTCACGCGTCACTCTGTGGTTCGCCTCCAGCGGACGGACAGAAACACGCCGATGATGTACGCGCCTGCCAACACGAATGCCAGGATAAGGAATTTGAGGACGCTCACATGGCCGGGAAATCCAAAGCCGTTCCAGGCCAAGCTTCCAATGGCAAGCAGGGCGGTCGCCGCGAGCAGGGCGGGAACCTTGAACCGCAGGCCTATCAGAGCGCCCGCAGCCGCCAGGGCGATTAGTGTCATGAGCACCGACATCTCCAGTGGCAGGACGGATCAACTCACTGCGGCACAAGGTTCCGTCCGGGGCCTGAGGGCCCATGTTGCTCACTGATATGCGGCCTCAAAGAGCAAGGCAAGTGCTCCGAGCATTGCGTAGACGGTCGGGTTGAGCGTCGAACCCTGCTTCATCTTCCTGATCTTTCCTGAATGGTTCGGCTAGCCGCGGTTTTCCGCGCCCGAGCCAAGTCGATCATGCGTAGGCGATCGAGAGCGTCACAGGATCTGACGCGGTGGGGATCGATCAGCCAACTACCTCAGTTGCCCTGGCGGATCGCGGGCTTGTTCAATTGATGCCCTGAACCGGGACCGTCTCGGCCTGAAGGCTCCCGCCTGCAGGTATGCTAGCCAAACCTGAGTCCGGCGCCGGGATCTCGACCTTCACTGTGTCGCCGGGGTTGACTGCTGTGGTTTCCTCGGCGGGAAGTTCGGCTGTGCTGCTATCCGTCGTCCTGACGATCTTGAAGATTGGCTTGGCACTTTCGGCGCGTTGCCTCAGAGCGAGCAGGGCAGGGACTGCAATCTCGGTTTCGTGCAGCAACTGCACCGCGGTATCGGCCTTGCTGGTGACTTCGTTAAGCTGCAGCTGGGTTTCGCGCAAGCTTTCAGCGACTTCGCTGGCGTGCCGGTTGCTGATGTCGAGAATCTCGATGTCCGTCTTGCTGATCTCCTGCCTCACGCGCAAGAGTGAGGTCTCGGCAGCGAGCCTGTCCCCTTGCATCTGCGCGACCGTCCCCTCAAGCGATAGCTCGCGTGGTGCAACGGCCAGTCCCTTCTCGACAAGCGTCGAAACACTCGCGAGTTCCTTCTGGACAAGCTCAATCTGTTTGTCGTGGAACGTCAGTTGCTGTCCCAGCGAGTCCAGTTCCTTTTCCAGGAATTCCCTGAGTTCATGGAGCGAACGCAGTTGTGTCGTCAGCGCGTCCTTGCGGATCGCAAAGATCTTGCGCTCCTGGTCCATTGTCGATGCAACGGTTTGGTTGGAGACCCTGTCGTTCAATTCGGCAGGAAAAGAGATCTCCTCGCTGCCGGCCAGTTCGGCTTCAAGGCGCGCCTTGCGGGCAAGAAGGCTGACATTGTTCAGCGCTAGTAATCCCACGTCGCCCTGGCCTGAGATGACTTCCCGCCCGAGCCGCGATATGTCGTCCTGGCGTATCGGCAAGCCGCCCGCGATCCCCACCGCCTGCAGCACGGTCAGTCCGGGCCGATAAGGAAACTCACCGGGCTGCTTGACGTTGCCGACGATGTAGAAAGGTCTGTACTGCACGATTTCTACAGCGACATCGGGCTGGCGGCCGAGCCCCATGTTCCGCATCAAGCGATCGCCGATGGCCCTGGCGAGGTCGCCGGGAGCGGTGCCCTGCGCGCGTATCTGGCCGACAAACGGAAGGAAGAGCGTGCCGTCGGCACCGACGACGAAAGCGTCGTTGAGAGCCGTCCATTCAAAAATCACATCACGTGACGCGCGCCATTCATAAACCTTGAGCCTGACCTTATCTTGGGGCCCGAGGAGATACTCGGCAGCCACCGAGGGCAAGGCGCCGGCGACCACCGCGGCGAGTGAGGCAGACGCGATCGTCAGGACCCATTTGCGCATTGTCTTCCCCTTCGTCAGATTTTCAAGATGTACTCGGGTTCGATTCGTCCAATCGCGACGTGCAGGATGGCGAGCAGGTTGCCCCTGAGCCTGCCCCTACGGTCGACATAGGGCTCGGGCCAAAGGCTCTTTGCCAGATTGGCCGCAATATTCCTGAGCATCAGGGGAAGCGCGAAAGATGCCGGCACGGACCCCTTCCTGATCAGATAGATCGCATTCGCAACCTGGGAGTAGCCGAATCGCTCTCCGCTGACGCGACCTGTCTTGATGCCCAGATGGACCCCCCTGATCGAGGTTACGCAGACCACGCGACCTTTCGATCTCAGTTGGCTGGTGAAGTCGATGTCCTCCTGCCAGCCATAGAGGACGAGGCGCTCGTCGAAACGCAAATCGCCTACAAGCGAGGAACGGACGGACATGTTACATCCGTATGCGCCCACATGGTCGATTGCCGAAGGTCCGGCACTGCTGGTGCCCTCTGCTGCCTGCAGCGCGGCTTCGGCATCTTCCCAGGTCAGGCCAGCATTGGCAGCCCCGTCCTTGATGACCCTGCCCATCACCACCGCCCATTCGTGATTGGTGATGAAGGCTTCTTCGATTTGTTTCAGGTATTCGGCCGATGGGACGAAATCGTCGTCGAAGAACGTGATGATGTCGAAACGCGCGAGCGACGGCGCAAGAGCCGTGTTCCGCTGCGCGGTCAGCCCCCTCGGTCCGAAAACACACGATACAGGAAAGGGGCAACTGGCTGGTAATTCAATATGCGTGGCGTCGGGCGCGGACAATATGACTTCGTCGGGAAGTCTGTTCTGGCTGCCCAAATAGCCGAGCAGGCGCGCGACCTGTGCGCTGCGGCCTAGGGTTGGGATAATCACTGCCAGTCTCATGCCAGGTCCATGTTTCGGTGCCCGTCGACCCTAGAACGGCGAACACACCTGGACAGCCTGCATAAAAGGTTAGGGACGAGTCTGGGTTACCTCGCAGCACAGGCTTTTGGCGTATTCCGGGCGGACGCGCCCCAACCAAAAGTACTAGGCCGTCCAGCGCCCGCAGCGTCCTGTAACCGATCGGACGACTTGCAGGAGCCATGGCATGGAAGAGAGACTGCCGGGATTGCGATTGCTGGCTGCGGCAAGGGGGATCCATGCTCCACGAACGTTCTTCCGACCTGGCAATCGCCGCCAAGCTCACGGTGCCAATCGAGAAACTGCCGGCCGCGCCGGGGATTGTCGACAGATATGCAAGAATAGCGGTCGTTCACGACTGGTGCCCGAACTTCCGGGGAGGGGAGCGGGTTCTTGCGCAAATCTGCAAGCAGTTTCCGAATGCCGAAGTCTTCACGCTTTTCGATTTTCTGCCAGCCGACGTCAAAGAGCAATATTTCCGGGATGTGGAATTTCATACGTCGGCAGCCAACCGGATTCCCATGGTGCGGAAATTCTACCGGTCTCTTTTCTTCTTTTGCCCTTTCCTGATCGAGCAGTTCGACGTGACAGGTTACGACGCGGTGATCTCCTCTTCGGCCGCGTTTTCGCGTGGCGTGATCACCAGGCCGGATCAACCGCATTTATGTTATGTGCACAGCCCGGTCCGCTATGCATGGGATGAGCAGTTCTCCTATCTTCAGCAGGGAAGGCTGGGCTTTGGTCCCAAGGGAATGCTCTATCGGTACATGCTGCACCGGCTGAGGACGTGGGATACCAGGACCGCGCATGGTCCGGACCTGATGTTGGCGAACTCGAACTATGTCCGTTCCCGCATCCAGCACATTTACGGGCGCGACGCGCGCGTCGTTTTCCCGCCGGTTTGCGTAGGAGAACTGCCGTGTGTGGAAGACAAGGATGACTACTACGTCTCGGCATCCTTCCTAGCCCCATACAAGCGAACCGACCTGGTGATCAGGGCCTTCAACGATATGCCATCGCGGCGGCTGGTCATCGTTGGCGAAGGACAGCAATCCGCCAGCTTGCGATCGCTGGCTGGGCCTAACATCACGTTTTCGGGTTTTCTACCCCGCAAGGAGTATGTCGAGACGCTGGCACGGGCAAAGGCCATGGTCTTTGCGGGCTGCGAGGACTTCGGCATCGCGTTGGCCGAGGCGCAAGCCTGTGGGACCCCGCTGATCGCGTTCGGCCGAGGCGGCGCGGTTGACATCGTGCGGCGCCTGGGGTCATCCGCCGAGCCGACGGGGGTGCTGTTCAAGGCGCAGACTATCGAGTCTCTCAAGGCAGCGGTCGTACGGTTCGAAGAAAACAGCCACGCTATCACCCCCCGTGCGTGCACCACCAATGCAGCACGCTTTTCCGAAGAGCACTTCGATCGCGCGATTCTGGAATCGATCGGGGCCGTCCAGTCACTTCACGACGTCATATGAGTTCGCGCATCCTGACGCGATTGGTTTGCGCGTCGCGGCCATCGGCGGCCGCCATGGCTTTGAGATAAAGCAACGCCGTCGCCCTCCAGCTGTATGCTGAGGCTCTTGCTTTTCCCTTTGCCACCATCTCCGTTCGCAACGCCTGAGAACGATGAAGTCGCATGAAGCTGTCGAACCATGCCTCCGGATTGTCGGGGGAGGCGTATAGTGCCGCGCTCGTGCAGACCTCAGGCAGGCTTGCGCGGTCTGAAACCACCACGGGGCAGCCGACAGCCATCGCCTCGAGGGCCGGCAGGCCGAAGCCTTCGGTAAGCGAGGGGAAAGCCAGGCACAGCGAGTCCGCAAGCAGAGCGGCCAACTCGCCATCGGAAACGCGGCCGAGCCAGTGGATGTTTCGCGCTTGTGTGCGCGCGGATCCTGACTTGTAGACGCGCGATTCCGACATGCCGACGATCGCTAGCCTGAGCCCGACTGCTCCGAGGCGGTCAGCCATGTTCAAGATGAGGTCTACGTTCTTGTGGGGTGCGGCACTTCCGATCATGACTATGGTGTCCCGCGAGGCCGCCAATTGGATTGGCGCCGAGTGTTCAGGCTTCCAACGCAAGACATGCTCATGGCCGTTAGAGGCCACGAAGGCCCTGTGCGCCGGGATCACGCCTTGGCGGATGAGTTCACCGAGCGAGAAAGCGGAGACAGTCGAAATACCCCATGCCGTCTTGCCGAGGCAAGGCAACAGCGTTCTGTAAAGGCATCTAAAGGCGAGGGAATAGCTCTGCGGCGCGTTCCAGACATTTGCGTCATGAATACAAACGATATGTTTGTGGGAAAGCAGAGGCCCCGTGTTGCAGAGGCTGAGCAGACCGCCGCCGTCGAGAGCGACGGGAAGTCGCGCTTGCTCCCAAACATGCCCGCGCGCGCCGCCGATCTCGCGGCGTTCGATGGACATGAGGGGGATGTCCCCAGATCCGGGCGGACAGAGCAGGCGGACCTGGAGATCGCTAGCAAGTGGCACCCGCTCCTCAATCAACGCGTCCAGCGAACGGACGATTTCATAGGCATAGCGTTGCACGCCGGTTGTCGGCTGGGAAAGAAAACGCCCATTGATTGTCCAACGTCGTGGCATGCCCTTACCCCCGAGACCCTCACTGTGGAGCGGCCATAGGGGCGCGGTCACTACGGCCATTCGGTCACCTGTTTGCGCGGGGGGCTCATCCGGCCGGGCGAGGGCGGCGTTGTACCTACCTCGAACGTTGGAGGGCCGTGCGCGACCGAGAATGCTAATCTGACCACAGGTGCAGCCGGACCGGAGAGGGTTATGGGTAATTCCGAATTCGAAGCGACGCAGTCGCCGTCATCAAGGCGGTTGAATGGCCGCGACAGCGGCACACAGCTGGCGGGATCCCTTGTCGAAGACGCCAACTACCTGATCAGTATACCCGAGCTCAGGTCAGCGGATCAAGGGGCGGCGAGGCGGCGCTGGACGATAAACGGAGACTTCACGACGCTTCGCCGTAATGGAGTAGCCCGTTATGCTCGCGAAGTGACCATGGCACTCGACGCCCTCATTTCGGAAGGGCATCCGCTTGGTCGCGATCTGGAAATGGATCTCGTGATCCCACGCCCGCTAACCGAACCCTTGCCCCTCAAGGCCATCACCGTACGGATCATTCCGGAATTCAACAGACCACGACTTCCTCAACTTTGGGTTCAGGCGCAGTTGCCCTGGCATGTGCCCGGGGGATTGCTGAGTTTCTGCAACCTCGCTCCCGTCATGCTGAGCCGTCAAATCGCTTGCATTCACGACATGCACACCAGGCTGATGCCGTTGAGCTATCCGAGGGGCTTCCGGTGGGCGCACCGCCTCATCCTGCCAGCGCTCGGCAGGCGGGCTGCTCGTATCACGACGGTCTCGCAGTTGGCGCGGAGTCACCTGATCAAGTTCGGAATAGCGCCGGAGGAAAATATTGTCGTCACCTACAACGGCAGCGACCATGCCAAGAGATGGGATGCCCGGAAATCGTCCCTGGCCGTGGATCGGCGTAGGCCATATGTCCTCTGCCTTGGCCGGGGGGACCAAGAATACAAGAACCTTGAGCTTCTCGCCCGGCTGGCCCCGCTCCTCGATGAGATGGGTCTGGATTTGTGGATGCCTGGTGACGTCGACGAAGCCACGGTCCTGCGATACGTTGCGAAACTGCCCGACAACATCGTCTTCCTTGGCCGCATCGACGACGACGACTTCAAGAAGGCGCTCGAGGGCGCTTTGTGCTTCCTGTTCCCCTCACGCATCGAGGGTTTCGGGCTTCCGGCGGTCGAAGCGATGGCGTCTGGCTGTCCCGTCATTGCATCGAGCTCGCCGTGCCTCCCGGAAATCTGTGGGGACTCTGCTCTTTACGTCGATCCTGACGACGTCCATGCGTGGGCCGAAAAGGTCCGCCACCTTTTGGTCACCCCGGCCTTGCGCGAGTGGCTGGTGACCAAGGGCAACGCCAGGGCAAGCAGTTATTCCTGGCGGTGGATCGCGTGGAAATACCTGGAACTGATGGTCCAGGTCGACGCCGATTTCGGGGAGCGGTCCTGTGGCAGGAGACCCTCCGAGGGGAACGACCTTGCTGAGTTTTCGAAGCCGGCGCAGGGCCGCGGTGATCGGAGGCATCGTGTCGCGCCGGGTGCCAACCCGCGCTCCATGGCCTAACGGAAACGATTGACCCCATATTCCTCAAATTGCTTAGAAATGCGCCATTTGGGTCAATTCTCAGGTCCGCTCGCCTCCGATAAATTGAGGTCGAAGCCGATCGAGGGCAAACAGGGCACCGTAGCGGCTTCATTGGATAGGGCGATGGTCTTCTTAACGCTCGGCACGGTTGGCCTGGCATCGATAACGTCCAGGGTCAACGCGGAATACTCTCCGGCCGCGGCCCGGACTGCTCAGGCAAGGAAGTTCTGGCACAATCCTCAGCTGTTGAGGCTGGTATCCGCCTATGCCATCGCCTACATCCACATGGCCGGGGTGGTGGGCGCCGCCCACATCGGTCCGGCTGTCTTGGAGATTTTCCGTTTCGGAACGGACCTGTTCGTGGTCCTGGCTGGTTTTCTTACCGCGCACGTGCTCGGGAACAATAGCACGTCCGCAGGCGCTTATTTGCGCACGAGGCTCATTCGCATCGTGCCTTTATACTGGGGCTTCACGGTTCTCGCATTTCTTGTCGAAAATTACGCGATGAATAACCATTCGACGCCGTTGTCTGCACTCTTCATGTCGCTTGCCTTCGTCCCCCACGGTTCCTACCCGATCCTGTATCCGACCTGGACCTTGCTGGTTATCGTCGAGTTCAGCTTGATTATCGCGGCTTTTCGAATTGTCAGCGTCAAAAACGGTGTCTTCTATTCTGCCGCCTTCGCCGTATTTCTTGCAGCCGCAGGCAAGCTATCGAGAATTGATAACCAAATTGTCGTATTTTACACCAATCCTATACTGATTGATTTTGCCCTCGGCATTCTCATCTTCAAGTTTGTCAGCTCTGGGCCGTTCCTTTTCAAAATGCCTCAGCGTCGCATCGTTGCTCTCGCCGCGGCGGCCGTCACCTTCGGCGCCATGGCTGCGGTCTTGCGTCCGTTCTTCTGGCCGGCGCTGCCTCGCGTCCTCGCCCTCGGCGTGCCGATGTCGCTTCTGTTGCTGGGGGTTGTTACTCTGGAGCAGCTTGGCATCTACAATGATTCGAAGCTTTTGAACTTTCTCGCCAAATGCACCTACTCGATCTACCTGACACACTGGTTCGTGGATCTCATATCCGAGAAGCTCGTTGTCGAAAGCGGAAATTCGGCATGGTTGGCCACGGTGCTGTTGTTCGTGACCCCCATGGCCGTAACCTGCGTTTCGGTGTTCGTTTATCTTTATGCCGAATTGCCTATGACCCGATATCTGTCCGATTGGTTCGCCGCACCGGGAACATCACCTTCAGCGGCAACGCCTAGATCGACGACGGGGCATCAAGGTGGCGCGCAGCCCCGATCTGAGCATCGGAGTCGTTTGTCATGAGAAAAATCCTGGGCCGAACGCCTCCTCTTAACCGAAGCCATCGACAGAAGCTGGGGTCGACTTCATGACCGGCAGCTCCGGCAGTGTCGCTTTTGAGGTAGGGTCAATTCAATATCGCGGTCCGAACACGAAAAAGACAACGTTATGAGACACCGCTCGGCACCAGCTCTGCCTCTCGTTGCCGTGGTAACGCCGGTATACAATGGAGGTGCGTATCTCGAAGCTACGATGAGATCCGTCCAGCGGCAGACCTATGATAACATTGTACACGTTCTCGTTGACAATTGCAGCTCGGACAACACGTCACAAATCATCGATCGCTTTCGGTCGGAGCGTTTTGAGCTGATTACTCTTCGCAATGACAGCGTCCTTCCGCTGCGAGAAAACTGGACTAAGGCGCTTTGCGCAGTTCCCACCGAGGCCTTTTATGTGAAGGTGCTCTGCGCAGACGACCTGATGCGCAGCGATTGCATCTCGCGCTTCGTTGAGATTGCTCAATCCGACGAAAAAATTGAGGTCGTTCTTTGCGACGATGTTTTCATGGACAGGGTCCATCGCGCGAATTTGCCGTTGAAACAAGGCATTTTTGGAGGAATTGAGATCGCGGCCAAGATGCTAGATGAAAGCATTAATTGGCTGCCGTACCATCACCTGTTTGTTCGCTTTCCTGACAACGCGCAAAGCCCGGTTTTCTTCAACGATGCCCCGATCCATTTTGATTTTTCTGCAGTCGTTCGCAGTGCCCTGCGTGGCAAGCTCGCCTATTTGCACGCGCCACTCGTCTACACGCGTTGGCACGCGAATTCGCTCACCAGCCAGCAACTCGGCGCGAACCAGTTGAAAACCTTACTTGAGCGTTTTGACATTTTATGTGCGTTTGGGGCTCAGTGCTGGGACGAGCCGACTTTCCGACGTAAAAAGGAATGTATGCGTGCCAGGATGATGCGCTTGGCCCTAAAATGGACAATGATGGGAAGGCTGGACGCGGCTCAGGAACTCTTGAAGGGCCTGAAAGAGCGGCAAGTCGCTCCGACCGCTGCGGATTGGGCCAAATCGTTGGTCGAATGGGTACCCTATTCGAATTGGAAGCGAAGCTGGCATCTTTCAACGGGTCCTGAGATTGACGAAGCCAAGTTCTGCTCCGAGATTTTTTAAACCGGAGGTCCGCTGACCGAACCGTCAACAGGAGTTGCTGGGTGGGTGAAGCCGCGGCCGATTGCGCGATCGACAATTTTTTTGATAGGCAATAACCGGCGCCTCAGCTTAATCTCAGAGGATCTTGGACAACAACTCCTGCTCGTGCTCCTTTACACGAAGCAATACCTTGTCGAGATGCTGCCGAACGATTGCGCGATAGCGCTCTTTGTTTTCTAACAATTCGGTGAGGTGCGTCTCCAGCAGCTCAAGGTTCAGATTTTCAACGGATTGACAGAACCCCCCAAGGCCGAAGTCAGTCATCACCGCATCGTTCTTTGCCTCGTATCCTATCGAGATCGTCGGCAGGGCAAGCTTCAAAGCGCAAACCACGTTGTGAAAACGTGTGGCGACAACGATGTCAGTGTCGCCAATTTGCCGCATGACGTCATGCAGGGAGTTGATTGGCTCCGCGACAAGCTGACGGGCCTGCCGAGTGGTTCGGGTGCCGTCGATCAGGTCATATCCGCTCGCCTTAGCAATTCGACCGACATCCCTCACTGCCCGCATATCCACGGTTTCGCCGATAATAAGGCGTACTCTGTAACCTCGATCTAGCAACGAGGTGACGAAGCGGCCCATCTTCTCGATGTAGGTTTGATAGATAGAGGTATCCGACCCTGAGCGCGCGCCGGCGCGCCAGCCATTGTAGTTCATAAGGCCAACCCCAACTGTCGTCAGTTTTCCTCCCGTGTCGTCTTGCACCGGCAATGGCGTAGGCAGCTTGAAAACAAGATCTGGATAGAGGTTATCTCTACTTGTATCGATGCCAAGGGAGGCTAAGAAGTCCTTGGAGATCTGATCGCGGAACGAACGGAAGTATGCCCAAGCTGCTGCAGACCGCAACATCCAGCGGCTGGTAGAGTTCAGGATTGGACCTGCGCCGGTTCCAATAAAGCAGAACTTCACCCCGGACAATCGCGCAGATGCAGCCCAGCGGAACAGACCGTAGGATGTTCCAAATGGACCTGAGCCGTAGTCGTTTAACGTTGACGTTCCTGGCACAATTATGATGTCGAATTGCCTGACATATTTGATTGCCCGGTACCAGTTCGCTAGTCTTCCAATTATTCTCAGGCTGACTTTATTGCAGAACCTCAGGAGCGTATTGGAAAACTCTGGAGCGCTGATTGGTGTTGTGGCAATCTGATGCGCTTTACCAATTGCATCTGGATCAACACAAACGCATGCGAGAGCCGCCTCCGGCCTAGCTTCCCGCAAGAAGAGCAAAAACGATTCCAACGACGCGTCATTCCCGAAATTACCTCCGCCAAACATTCCGAAAAGGCATATTCTCTGTGGGGCGCTGATGACCTGCGAGAATCCATTCCTGCGCGAGAGGACCATGATGTGTGCTCTCTAGCGGTGCATGGATGCGAGCGGCAGCATGGTACCGCGGCCGTGCACGCTCTGATTGAAAGGGTCGACAGAGGTCAGGACGCGCGAATGGCAAATCCGGCGGCTTCGGAATGCCTCGCAGTCCAAGCCTTTCGGGAGGGCGTGGCCCTGCTTTTTTTCCCGCTTGTTTTCGTCCACGAACATTCGCGTCCTTCCAGGCGCGGTTTGGATAGCCGCTGGCTATCCGACTTTTTCGTCGGCTATCGTGTTCACTTGTGCTCGCCTCACTCGGCCGGGCGGAGCGAGGCGCCCCGGAACCCGGAGATGGACTTGAATATCTCGTCAACCAAAGGATGTCTGGTAAGGACCAATGCCGCTCCCCATCCACCCAACGCCAACACCCCTGCTGCGAGCGCCAGCCCATGCGAAAGGGCGAAGCCTGTGCCCGACAAGAAAGCCACGCACAGCGGACCAGTCGCGCTCGCTAGGGCCACGACCGCGCTTCTCCATAACTCTGTGGCGATGTCCTTCAGTTTCAATCCCAGCCTGCGCCGAACGAAGCTCAGGGCAACGTATGCCTGGAAAGGAACAGTCACCAGCATACACCAGGCGGCCGCCTGCAATCCGCCGAAGACGCCAGCCATTGACAAGAGAATGCCGGAAATCGGGAAGACGATCAGGGCTCGGATAAACAAGTCGCGGATCGCACCGACCGCAACCAATACCGGGTAATTGAGCTCAAAACTGAAGGAGAAGAGAAGAGCAATCGCGACGACCTGAACGAGCGGCGCAGCCTCGATCCATTGTCGACCGAGCACGACGTCCACTACGGGATAGGCCAGCACTGAGAGCACGAGAAGAGCGGGCCAGTACAACGCGGTGACAATAGAAAGGGCCGCGAGATAGGGGCGCTTCAAATCGCTGCCTCGTCTGACCTCTGCCGAAAAGGCGGGCAATACGACCGCCACGGCCCCTCCGAGGAGGAGTTTGTCGGGTATTTGGCTGATCAAGAGGGTCCTGCTGAACAAGGCCGCGGCATTCGGTGACACGAGTCGGCCCAACAAGAGCAGGGGCAGCGCGTCAAATATGCGGAAGAGTATGGCGATGGAGCCGTTGTATCCGCCGAACGAGATCATTGCGCGCCAATTGGCCAGAGTTGGCTTAAACATCCAGAAATGCGGGCACAGGGCGAGTGCGAGGCATGCGGCAAGCCCACTGCCGATTAGCCACGCCCAAGCGAAGCTCATATAGCTGAAGCCCGCGAACGCCAAAGCGATTGTTGCCACAGACCCTGTCGCCCCGTTGGTGATGCTAATGGCAGCTACCTTGCCGAAGGCCATTTCCCGGCGCAGGAGAGCATTGACCAGGACGACCAAGGCGTCGAGGAAGAGGCAGGCTGAAATAACTCGAAAATAGGGAAGGAGGTTCGGCTCCGCGTAGACTGAGGCCAGAACAGGGGACGCGGCTAAAAGAACGGTGACGGCAATTCCGGTAAGGACGAACATCACCGTAAAGGCCCCCCGGATATCCTCGCGGCTGAGTTCCCCGCGCTGGATCAGGAAGGTTGAACTGGAGAACTCCCTGACAGACAGGACTATCGCCAGGATTGCCATCCCGATCACCGACACGCCGATTTCCTGTGGTGTCAATATGCGCGAAACCACCGCGGTCGTAGCGAAATTCGATACGAGCAGGACATAACGTTCGCCCGTGCTCATCAGAAGTGCGCGTTTTACAGAAGGCATACATTTCCTTTCCCGGTAGCGGCGAGGGCCACCTTCGTCACGCCAAATAGTCCGACAAACCCGGTTAAAGGTCAGTACCTTCAAAGTAAGGAATGATCACAGACGAAAGGGGTAACGGGATGGCAGCCGGAGTTCTCGAGCGTTGTTCCAGATCAGCTAAGGGCTGGTCCGATTTGGGTAAAATAGGGGGTATGAGCTTCAGCACCGGCCTTGAGTTGGTGGCGACCTCCGAAAGGGGTATCGCAAACGCGTTGGTTACCCGTATGGGTAGATTGCTTCCGGCGGCCGCACTGCTGACTATCCATGTGCCCGACCGGGAGAACTGTCGCCATGTCCTTTCGTTTCGCAGTCGCTGCGGTTTGCCTGCTGGCGTTTGTCTCGTCTGCCTCCGCCAATTTCCTTTGGGGCATTAACGGCCATCCAATAGTTGCTTATCCGGGTATCCCGATCGAAAGGCAGCTCGACTTCATCAAGGATCTCGGCCTGAAGTCATACAGGGTCGATGTTACGGGCGAGGGCGACATGGATATGCTCGCCAATCTTGTCTCCGCCGGAAAGGTGAGAGGCATCGAGATCCTGCCTGTCCTCACGCCTGCCGGCATCGATATGGACAAGGATAGCCCGGAAGAACTTTACCGCAGGACCCGGAAACTTGCGATTGCACTTGGCTCAAGGTTCAAGGACGACATCCGTGTCTGGGAACTCGGCAACGAGATGGAGAACTACGCAATCATAAAGCCTTGTGAGAAGCGCGATGATGGCGCGCAATATCCATGTGGTTGGGGGCCTGCAGGTGGAACGGGAACGCTCGATTATTACGGCCCGCGCTGGGTGAAAGTGAGTGCTGTCCTCAAGGGCTTGTCCGAAGGGATGATTGCTGTCGATCCAACCATCAGAAAGGCGATCGGCACCGCCGGATGGGGCCACGTCGGCGCGTTCGCGCGGATGAAGCAGGACGGGATCGTTTGGGATATCTCAGTCTGGCATATGTACGGCGACGATCCGGAATGGGCTTTCCGGGAGATGTCGGGCTACGGCAAGCCGATATGGGTCACCGAATTCAACAATCCTTACGGAAGCCAGCGCGGCGAGAAGCAGCAGGCCGACGGCATCAAGCAGACAATGACGAGACTCCAAGACTTCACCAAGAAGTACAGGGTCGAGGCCGCGCACATCTACGAACTGTTTGATGAGGCCTACTGGGCCCCAAGCTTCGAAGCTAATATGGGATTGGTGAGGCTCGTCCCGGCCCCCGACGGTAAATGGAGGGTCGGCGAGCCTAAGCCTGCCTATAAGACGGTGCGTGACTTCACCCGCGGCCCGCAGCCGGCGCCCAGGCCGTACCGGGAATGCGATCCAGAGACCTTGGCTGCAAACAAGTCCCTCTATGTGAGGCAGGCAAGTTTCGTCTATTGCCTCATTCTAGGTCACGATGGCGACACGGCCAGCGTGGAGCGTTGGTCGGCAGCTCTTGGAAGCGGAAATAGCAAGCTTGCTGATATGATCGTGGAAATGATGGACACGGACGATTTCGAAAGCAGATATGCCACGATCGGCCTGACGGACCGCGTTTATATCGGTTTTCTCTACCTGCTGCTTCTTGACCGCCCCGCAGACAACTACGGCCTTGAAACCTATACGCGACAGCTGCGCGCGGGCACCATGACTCGCAAGGACGCAGCCTTCGGCATTGTCACCTCATCGGAGTTTAACTCCAGGCACGCCGCCACCCATGACGTCTCCGCGGCGCCGACACCTGGGTGAGCATGAAGGACGAGCCGGAGCGGGTGAGCACAATGCGATTGATGTCTGTTCTCATGACCTGCGTTTTTTTGGTGGCTATGGAGACCGGAAGCTTAGCCTGCGAACGCGACAAGGGGACGCGTTTCCCCTTGCGGATCGAATCTGGAAAGAGCTTTCCGGTCGACAAGAACGGGCATCCATTCTTGATGCATGGTGACTCGGCCTGGTCCCTCATTGCAGATCTGAAGGATGACGAGGCAGACCTCTATCTTGAGGACCGCAAGGCTCGTGGTTTCAATACGGTGCTGGTCAACCTCCTAGAGCACCGGTTTTCCCGAAACGCGCCCGCAAACGCATATGGCGAGAGGCCATTCGCTGGCAACGACGATTTCGCCGTTCCGAATGAGGCGTATTTTGCCCATGCGGACCGCGTCCTGCAGAAGGCTTGCGACCTCGGTTTCCTGGTGCTGCTTGCCCCGGCGTATCTTGGCTATGGCGGTGGTATTGACGGTTGGTATCAGCAAATGGCGGCTGCAGGGCCACGAAGGCTTGCTTCGTACGGCCATTTCGTCGGACATCGCTACCGGCATTTCGACAACATCATTTGGGTCAACGGTGGTGACGACAATCCTGCGGACAAGGATCTAGTCAGGGCTATCGCCAAAGGCATCGTTGACGAGGATCCGGGCTCTCTTAGCACCATCCATGGCGCTCCCGAAACGGCACCGCTTGACTCATGGACTCACGAACCCTGGCTGAACGTGAACAACATCTACACGTACGGACCTGTCTACACGGCCGCGATCAGGGAGTACGACAGGGGTATGCCTTTCTTCCTGATTGAGAGCGCCTATGAGTTCGAAAGTGGTACCGACGAGTACCGGGTCCGCATTCAGGCTTACCAGGCGATCCTCTCGGGCGCATTCGGACACCTCTACGGCAACAACCCGATATGGCATTTCGGGGGGCCCGGTCTCCATCGGCAAACGATGGGGTGGAAAGACGCCCTCGGCAGTCCTGGCGCAAAAAGCATGGAAATGCTTATCGCCTTCGTCTCTTCGATAAAGTGGTGGCTGCTCGAACCCGACGCCAGGAACAGCTTCCTGGTCGGCGGCATGAACCAGGGCATGGAAAGGGCGGTCGCCGCGACCGCCCGGGACGGATCCTATGCTGTCGTCTACATGCCCGGCAATGACCGCATCATAGTGGACCTGGCGCGGCTTTCGGCGGCTTTTGTCCGCGCTCGCTGGCGCGATCCCACGAGCGGGGAAGTTACCGATGTTGAAGGTTCCCCATTCAAGGCGGAGCGCACGGTTTTCAAGCTGCCAGGGCTAAATAGCCGCCGATACCCGGACTGGATTCTGGAGCTCTTAGCTCAAGGCCCTGTAGCGAAAAGTCAATGAACGCGCAATTGCCTGCAGCCACGTAACGCAAGCCCAAGACGTGCGCCGATTCCACTGAAAGGATTAGACGAACACCACTGCAAAAGAGGTAAGCGCCGGCAACGCTTCCTCGAACGGGGCATCCTGGGTGTCCATTGGCGTTCTCCCCCATTCCTTCAAGCCCAAGTAGCCTCCTGGAGATCGATATCGGCTTGAGAAGAGGTGCGCGATGAAAGTCATGGTAACCGGCCATCAAGGCTATATCGGATCGGTGATGGTGCCGATGTTGCTTCGTGCTGGGCATTCGGTGACGGGCTATGACAGCGATCTTTACCGGCGCTGCACCTTTGCCGCTGGTGGAGAGCGGGCTTCAATTCCATCCATCCAAAAGGACGTCAGGGACGTGCATGCGCGCGACCTCGAAGGGTTCGATGCGGTCATCCACCTTGCGGCGCTTTCCAATGACCCACTGTCCGACCTTGATCCGGACATCACCTATGAAATCAACCATAAGGGCAGCGTCCGCTTTGCCAAGGCAGCCAAGGACGCCGGCGTGTCACGCTTCCTTTTCGCCTCGTCGTGCAGCAATTACGGACAGGCGGGGGACGGGATGGTCGATGAAACGGGCGAACTGAATCCGGTCACGCCCTATGGCTGGTCGAAGGTCCTTTCAGAACGGGATATTTCCGAACTGGCCAGCAGCAGCTTTTCTCCCACTTATTTCCGCCCCGCCACGGCCTACGGCCTCTCGCCGCGGCTCCGCTTCGATATCGTGCTAAACAATCTGGTCGCGTGGGCGGTCACCAAAGGCGTCATCCTCCTGAAGTCCGATGGAACGCCGTGGCGGCCGATCGTCCATATCGAGGACATTTCCAGGGCGTTCATTGCCGGGCTAGAGGCGCCCCGCGGGGCCATTCACAACGAAGCCTTCAATGTCGGACGGACGGACCACAATTACAGGATCCGGGACATCGCCGAGATCGTCGCCGAGATCGTGCCCGATTGCCGGCTTGAATTGGCGCCCGACGCCGGACCCGACAAACGCTCCTATCGCGTCAACTTCGACAAGATCACGCTTGCCCTTCCTGCTTTCAGGCCGCAATGGGATGCGCGCAAGGGTGCCGAGCAACTCTACCAGGCGTACCGGAAGTCGAATGTCACGCTTGAGGAGTTCGAGGGGCCGCGCTTCCAGCGTATCGGCCATATCAGGCATCTATTGACCAACGGACTTCTGGACGAGCGGATGCGGGTCGCTGGAGCCTCCAAGACATTGGAGGCGGCGCTCGGATAGGCTGGATGGAACACGTGAACCCCGACGGGATCGGTCCGCCGCCGGCAACCGGAGTCGGTCACGAAATTTATGCCCTGGCCGAACGTCTGTTTCCTATCTGCAGGAGCATCACCGGAAGCGGCGTGCGAGAAACGCTGGATGTATTGTCGGGGCACATCGATTTGGAACGGCACGAAGTGCCCACCGGGACGCAGGTGTTCGACTGGACCGTTCCAAAGGAGTGGAACATACGCTCGGCAATCATCAAAGGCCCGGACGGACAGACGGTCGTCGATTTTGCGGACTCCAACCTGCATGTTGTCAACTACAGCTTGCCCTTCAAGGGGATCCTGACACTCGACGAATTGAAGCCGCATATTCATACCCTGCCCGAACAGCCGCAGGTGATCCCCTACCGCACCTGCTATTACACCCCGACCTGGGGCTTCTGCGCAGCCCACGACCGTGTGGCCAACATGCCCGACGGCCTCTACGGTGTGGAGATCGACGCCGAACTCGAGGACGGCAGTCTCACATACGGCGAATACCTGCACCGCGGGCAGACAGAGCGGGAATTCCTCCTTTCGGCGCACATTTGCCATCCCTCACTTGCCAACGACAACTGTTCGGGCTTGGCCCTGCTGGCAATGCTGGCGAGAAGCCTCAAGGCAAGGAAGACACGATACAGCTACCGCTTCCTGTTCGCCCCGGGCACGATCGGCGCGCTCGCGTGGTTGTCGCGCAACGAGGACCGTACATGTCTCATCGACCACGGCCTCGTGCTGTCATGCGTTGGTGACGCAGGAAGCCCGGCATACAAGCGCAGTCGCCGCGGCGACGCCTTCATTGACCGAGCCATGTCCCACGTGCTGGGGCGTCGACGCGGGGCAAAGCTGATGGATTTCTCCCCATACGGTTATGACGAGAGGCAATATTGTTCGCCGGGCTTCAATCTTCCGGTCGGCATGTTCCAGCGAAGCGTCCACGGCACATTTCCCGAATACCACACGTCGGCCGACAATCTCGACTTCATCAGGCCAGAGCATCTCGAGGATTCCTACCGCATCTTGATGGAGGTGATCGACATTGTCGAAGAGGACTGGAGGCCGTTGAACCGCTTGCCCAAGGGGGAGCCGCAGCTCGGCAAGCGCGGCCTTTATGCAGCGGTGGGAGGGCAGAAGTCGTCGGGCGCGACGTCGATGTCCCTGCTTTGGGTGCTGAACCTCGCCGACGGGCAGCATTCGCTCCTCTCCATGGCAGAGCGCTCGAACCTGCCCTTCAAGGAACTGGCCGCCGCTGCGAAACTGCTGTGGGAACATGATCTCCTGGCAGCCTTATGAGGCCGTTGCGGTTCGCCGTCTGACAAGGGGCCAGGCTTTGTCCCTTTCCGACATGGCCGTCGGCATCAAGGGCCAGCCGATCGAAAAGGTAGGGTCATTGTAGTGGACGCCGGTCGACGCGTTGGGCGTATAGAACTGTGATATGAGATACGAGACCTCGGTGCCGTCGGTAAGGGTCTGGAGGCCGTGGGCGAACCCGGCAGGGATATAGAGCTGCTTCATGTTTTCGGAAGTCAGCTCGAAACCAAGCCACTTGTAGCGTGTCGGCGAATTCGGTCGCAGGTCCACGACGACGTCAAAAATCGCGCCGCGGACACAGGAGACCAGCTTGACCTCTGCGTAAGGCTCCTCCTGGTAGTGCAGCCCCCTGAGAGTTCCCTTTTTGATCGAATGAGCCCGGCTGTGCTGGACAAAGCGCGTCGCCAGACCACAATCGGCCATCTCCTTCTCACAGAAAAGGCGGGTGAAAGAACCACGGTCGTCAACCATGGGAGTAGGCTCGATCAGCCAGACCCCTTGAAGCTCCGTTTCGGTAAACTGCATGCGTTGAATCCCCCGGCGCCGCGCGAGACTGCCGGCGTCAATTGTCAGCGTCGCCAGCCCACGCTGTAAGGGCTACCTAAGCCTTAGGTGGCCTCTCCGATAGCGGTAAGTGCCGACGACAGCTGACTACCCGTTCGGCGAGCCTGGCGTCGGCATCGCCGCCGCCGGCTCGCTATAAGGATTAATGCACCCGACGGATTGGCAAATCGAACCGGAGAGGGCTGGATCCTAACCTGCCGTCATCTGCCTACGGAGGCGCGGCAGGCATGGGTTCTGCGTAGCGCACTGCGTCTCCGTTAGGCAGCGAACAGGAGCGGGGAATGAACATTCAGGCTATCGAAACGGTTCGCGGTCACAGTGCGGCAAGCCGGAATGTCGGTTGCAGGCTCTGCGGGTCGCGCCTGCGCCACACATTGGTCGATCTAGGCATGTCTCCACCGTGCGAAAGCTTCCTGCAGGCCGAGCAGCTTGACCAAATGGAAGCCTACTATCCGCTCAACGTGCTTGTCTGCGACACTTGCTACCTGGTCCAGCTCAAGGAGTATCTGAGCCCCGAGACCATTTTCAGCGAATATGCCTATTTCTCTTCGTTCTCCACCAGCTGGGTGGCCCATTCGAAAGTGTATTGCGAGGCGATCACCAGACGGCTTGGGCTTGGCTGTGACAGTCTTGCGGTGGAGCTCGCAAGCAACGATGGTTACCTGCTGCAGCACTTTTTGCCACTGGGCGTTCCTGTACTGGGCGTCGAACCGGCAGCCAATGTTGCGCGCGCCGCGATCGAGAAAGGCGTGGCCACCCGGGTCGACTTCTTCGGGGTTCGGCTGGCAAATCAAATGGTGGGCGAAGGACATTGCGCCGACCTGATCATCGGCAACAACGTGCTGGCACAGGTGCCGGACCTCAATGACTTCGTCGCTGGGATGAAAATCCTACTCAAACCTCAGGGCGTGGTCACGCTCGAATTTCCACATATCGAGCGGCTGATGGCGGAGAACCAGTTCGACACGATTTATCATGAGCATTTCTCATATTTCTCGCTGCTGACGGTCGAGCTGATGGCGGCGCGCCACGGATTGCGGCTGATCGACGTCGAGGAGTTGCCCACCCATGGCGGCTCGCTGCGCGTCTATCTCGCCCATGAGGGCAGTCGCTGGGGCAAGGATGACAGGGTGGACAGACTTCTCGACCGAGAAAAGCGCCACGGGCTAACGGAGATGGTCACCTATGCCTCCTTCGGTCACAAGGCGCAGCGTGCCAAGCGCGACCTCTTGGCGTTCCTTATCTCGGCCAAAAACGAAGGGAGGAAGATTTGTGGCTACGGCGCTCCAGGCAAGGGCAACACGCTGCTCAATTACTGCGCTATCGGCACCGACTTCCTTGACTTCACGGTCGACCGCAATCCTTACAAGCATGGTCGCTTCACCCCGGGGATGCATATCCCGATCAAATCCGTCGATGCCATCGACGAAGTCCGGCCAGATTACATCCTGATCCTCCCGTGGAACCTGAAGGACGAGATCATCGAACAGATGCGCCATGTCGCCGCCTGGGGTGCAAGGTTTGTGGTCCCAATTCCGTTTGTGGCGGTGATCGATCCATCGGAGTTAGGCAGATGAAAGTCGTCCTTTTCTGCGGCGGTCGCGGGACCCGGATCCGCGACTATTCCGACAGTATACCCAAGCCGATGATCCCGCTTGGCCACCAGCCGATCCTGCGCCACGTTATGCAGTGGTACAGCGACTATGGACATGACGAATTCGTTTTGTGCCTGGGCTACAAAGCCAATGTCATCAAGGATTTCTTCCTCAACACACGGCCGCAGACCTTTTCCGATTGCGTGGTCACGCAGGGAGGTCAAGACGTGAAACTGCTGGGAGATCAAGTCAAGGACTGGAGCATTACCCTGCTTGATACGGGGGTCTGGCGTAACATCGGCGAACGCCTCTGGGCGGCAAGGGACCAAGTCAAGAACGAGAAGATGTTCCTGGCCAACTACTCCGATGGTCTGACCAACGTCGATCTCGACGACGTGGTCGCGAAGTTCGAAGCCAGCGGTAAGATCGGCTGTTTTCTCGCGGTGCGCGCACCGCTGACATACCATTTGGCCGATATCGCGGAAGACGGTCGCGTGCGTGAGTTCCGTACAACCGATACCTCGGAGATCTGGATCAACGGCGGCTACTTCTTGTTCCGCCCGCAAATCTTCGACTATATGCGCGATGGCGAGGAACTCGTTCTGGAGCCTTTCAGGCGACTGATCGACGACAACATGCTCATGGCGTACAAGCACGATGGCTTCTGGCGATCGATGGATACGCTGCGCGATTGGCAATCGCTCGAAGACATGGTCGAACGGGGCGATATGCCCTGGAATAGAAAAGTTACCGCCGAAAAAACCAGGCGCGGTTTGGTAATGGCTGGTTCATGAGAGGACTTGGTCTCGCACGTCGCGGGGAGGAACTCTCGATCCTCTGCCTCGGCGCCCATTCCGACGACATCGAGATCGGCGCCGGGGGCACTATCCTCGGTCTGATCGCGTCGGGGGTGAAACTGGACGTCCACTGGTGTGTGCTGAGCGCCGGCGGCCAGCGGTCGGTCGAGGCCAGCGCTTCGGCCGAAGCGTTCCTGAAAGGATCGAAGTCGTCGGTCATCGACATCGCGGATTTCGAAGACAGCTATTTCCCGGCCCATAGCCGGGCGATAAAGCAATGGTTGATAGATCTAAGATCCCGCGTCCATGCCGACCTGGTGCTGACCCACGCGAGGTTCGATGCCCATCAAGATCATCGGGAGGTCAATCAACTGACCTGGAATGTCTTTCGCGATCATCTCGTGATCGAATACGAGATTCCCAAATGGGATGGCGATCTTGGCCAGCCAAATGCGTACGTGCCGCTCTCTGCCGCAGTGCTGGATCGCAAGATCGACCTCCTGCAAGAGCACTTCGGCACGCAGCGCTCCAAGGACTGGTTCGACCGTGACACATTCGCGGGGCTCGCGAGATTGCGCGGGATGGAGTGCAGGGCCCCCGAACATTTCGCCGAGGCGTTTACACTCAGAAAAGCCAGACTTCTTTAGCGGATTTTCCGCCACGATTTGCTTGTGGATTTGTCTGAACCAAGGGGCACATGGTTCCTGGAGAAGGGCTTCGGACCGCGCTGTGCCTTCAGGAAACATCCCGACCTTGTTGGCGATCTTCGGGACGAAAAAGAGAATAAAAAGCGGTGGTGCATGGGTTAAAATCAGGCGTCGGCCGGTGCGGTGTGCTCACCTAGTGATTGCTGATCAAGAAGGTTGGACAGCTCCGTTACGAGACGCGCCATTTCGAACGGCTTTGAAATCATGATGCTGTTTGGAACGCCGTGTTTACCCCAATTCCTGGCGCTTTCGCCACTGACATAGATGACCGGCATCGCAGGAACGGCGTGGCGCAAATGCCTGGCGATTTCCCATCCCAGCTTTCCACTGCCTAGACGAACGTCGGTAACCAGAGCGCAGATCCTTGGTGGGTCTGCATCGAACATCTCAATAGCAAGCTCCGCATTTTTCGCACTGACGATCACGAAACCCGCATCCTCCAAGCCGGATACAATATCCATGCGGACCAGCACGTGATCTTCCACGATCAGAATTGCGCCGTCACCTAGGCCTAATTCTTTTGGGATAGCACGCTCTGCCAGATCTGGGCTGACCAGCGTCATGAAGTCGACAAGAGCCGGTGGCTTTCTGAATTGCCGTTTGGTCTCACTGCTCGCTGCCCGAGGGTTCTGGGGACCGCCGGTATCTGGGCCTGCGCATCGCCATTGTTGAAGCGACGGAAGACGACCTGCGAGGGGCGGCCGACCAAAAATTGGCTTGCTCCCGAATCCAGGGCCTGTGCGTACACGGCCAGGGCACCATCGACGGCTTCTATGGTTTTCATGACGGCCGCGTCGTCGTGCGTGTAGCTGACGACGAGAGATGGCATGAGGACACCACGCTTGATCGTCTCCTGCAGGAACAGGGAACGGTATGTCTGCGAGGGCTTGCCGTCCTGGTCAAGCGTGGCGTAGGCGAGACAACTGGGACGGCCGACAACTTTGAAGTGCCGATCCACTCCATGGCGTCTGGAAACCTCTGTGATAGCTTCCTTCAATTTCGTTCCCTGACGGTGCAGGTGTTCGATGACGGATTGGTCCCGATAAACCCGCACGGTCGCGATGGCCGCGGCAAGCGCGTGGGTTTCCGCGCCATGCGTGGTCGACAGCAGAAACACGCGGGGGCGATCCGTATGCTCGAGCCCGCCGAGCCGCATATATTCGCGTTTGCCTGCCAGGGCGGAGACCGAAAATCCATTGCCAAGAGCCTTGCCGAATGTCGACAAGTCCGGTTCGATGCCATAGAGCCTTTGTGCTCCCGCTGCATGCCACCTGAACCCGGTGATCATTTCGTCGAGTATGAACAGCGCGCCGTTTTCTCGGCAAAGACGCTGGACATTATGCAGGAAGCCGTCCGCCGGATCGTCGCCTCGGGAAGGTTCCAAGATCAGGGCGGCCACCTTGCCCGGGTGCTTGTCGAACAAATCCTTCACGCTAGCGATGTCGTTGAACCGGAAAGTGAGGGTCAGGTTTCGAACCGCTTCTGGAATTCCTGCATTCATCGGTGTGGTCCCGATGAACCAATCGTCTGTGGAAAAGAAGGGATGGTCGGCGCAGCATGCGACGAGATCACGACCCGTATACGCGCGGGCAAGGCGGACGGCCCCTGAAGTCGCGTCCGATCCGTCCTTGCAGAATTTTACCATCTGGGCGCCGACGAGTTCAAGGAACGTTTCGGCGCAGTCAACTTCGATCCTTGCGGGGCGCGTGAAGTTGGCTCCGCCGGCGAGCGCCGCCTCCACCGCCCTGAGCACAGTTGGGTAGGCATGCCCCAGCCCGACGGAACGGTTGCCCATGCCGTATTCGATGTATTGGTTCCCATCGACATCCCAGACGTGGCACCCCAGACCACGTTCGATAAAGCCCGGCGCTAGAACGGGATACTGATCCGCGCCCTTCGCGTAGGTGTGGCTGCCGCCCGGGATCAGCTCACGGGCACGTTCTTGAAGGCGTCCCGATTTGCGAAAACAGAGGCTTTGCTCAGGCATGCGGACTGCTCCAGTTCGATGGAAAGTCTAGATGTCTGGCGCTGGATTTTCGCGTTCTCCATAAGGTCACCCCTTTAGCACTTATGGTGGATGGAATATAGCGGATGGAAGACGCGGTCCTGCGGTCTGGTGCAGCAAACGCGCCAACTGCCTGTGCGGCGCCGGTTCACCACGGCGTGAAATTGCCATTTTGATTTGTACCCCGATGGCCTCTGGCGGGGGTCTGACAAACAGCATTGAGGCGCTAGCGAATGCGCTCGCGCAACGTTTCCTCATGCCGGGATCAGCTAATCCAACGCAGCTTGGTTGAAGTAGGGTCAATGCTAGGAACCTGGCAGAACAGTTCGCGTGTCCGAAACGCTCATGAGCATGGCGCAGCGGCTGCCGCGAACTACGATCACTGACCCGCGGACATCCAGGAAGTTCCAGTCGATGCTGCCAAATAGCCGTCCCCTACGTGATCACGCATTCACGGGAACGAACCTTATGGTAAACAGCTAGGAGCGGCCGATTCCTCAGGATGTAGCCGCTCAGGATGAAGCCCGCCCGGGTCGCTACCGTGGCGGGCTTTTCGTCGACCGTGACGTGCTTGGTGCGTTTGCTACGACGGCGATCGTACAATTGAAAGGAAGGCCGCTTGTGATTGCGATCACCTTTCGGCCGGAGCTCCTTCCGCGAAGAGATCATTGACCTTGTATGCGACTTCCGTGCGGTTGGTCGCCTTGAGCTTCTTCATGATGTTGCGGATGTGCACCTTCACCGTGCTTTCGCGCAGGTTCAGTTCAAAGGCGATGATCTTGTTGGCCTTGCCGCGTCGGAGCGCCTGCGCGACCTCAGCCTGCCTGAGCGTGAACATGCCGGTCAAGGGCGCGTCACGGCTGCCTGAATCTATAAGGTGCCGCATAGACAGAACGCTACTTGCCGGAACGAAGATGCCTCCGGCTGCCGCCAGATTGATTGCCTCGACACAGACGTCGATCCCCACAGAGGTTGGAATGTAGCCGCGTGCGCCACATTCGAGAGCCGTCAGTATCTGTGCAAGGTCTTCTGTGTCCGCCAAAATCACCACGGGCACCGACTTGAATTCGGACGAAATTCGCCTGATCTGGTCCGCGATACCCTGGTCGGTGACTTTCCGGCCACCCAGGTTGAAGAGAATGGCTGCAAGCGTCATCCCCTCTTTCACGCGCCATTCTGCAATCGATCCCATGGCCTCGACGGCCATGCCGAGTTCGTGATCTTCCAAAGCCGATGCGAGACATTCGCGGTCGAGCGCCCTTCCGTCCAGGATGAGCAGACATTCCCTCCCTGCTGGTTGATGGACCATTCCCGTTCTGCCGGACGGGATTTCTGCCTGATCTGCCGAAGTGTTATGCAGTCCTAATATGGAACCCATACTTTTGCCCACCCTTTTCCACGCAATCCGCCTTGCGGCCAAATAGCTCCTCAACCTTCAGTTCCTTCAGAATTGAAAATTTAGTGCCCACCGTTTTGGGAGGTTCAGCTGGAATAGCCCAGCCTTGCACCCACTGCTGTTCCCTATTCCCAACCCCAACTAGAACAACCTGAGCTTATGGGCTATTTATCAGCCGGCGCTAACATAGATTAACATTTCGTTAAATTTTCGAATCTGCGAAAAACACTGATGGCGAACCCCGCCGCGGGCGCTAGGGTTTGGGTAAACATGTGCGCTGGCCAGTCGATCGTCCCTGTGGAGCGTCTGAATACCGCACGACGTATGCAACGCTCTGAACGTGAACTCATCCGGCGATGGCTGCCTCGGCGGTCCTCATCCAATAGGCGTAGCCGAGGGCCGCTTCCCTCTCCCGGCAAGTCAAAAGCCGCGTATCTCCAAAAGCTCGGTTGACTGCACAGGCGCCGGCACTGTCATCTAAGCGCCTGCTTCGCGCAACGATCAACGAAAGGAAAGGACCGGGTAGGGAAGCTCCCTGGCGCTCCTTGGACGATGCGGCAAATGCCAGCTCGATTAATTGGGAATGGCAAGGTCACCGCCAGCATCCCGTGCGGACATGTGGCTCCGAAGCAGCACACGGCCCCGCCGCACTTACCCATACAGAGTTCCGCGATGTTAAGCTCGGGCTCAGGCAATCCCCTGGGGATCGCTCTCGGTCAGCCAATATGAGTCCAGAACGGGTCCGCCATTCTGGATCTCGGCTTCGAAGGCGTCGATCAGCCTTTTGGCGGCCTTGCTGGCGATATGGCTCTCAGGGTAGTTGGCCTTCACGGCCCGTGCACACTCGTAAACTTCCTTGAGTTGCCTAACCTGCTTGAGCCCTAACGCGCGATATACTCCCTGGCTGGTCATATCGCCTCTCCTCCTGTTGTGGAACTCTCCGCTCCCCGGCCTTCTATGCGTCTGCATTGACACAGGTTTTCTGGCTGAAAGCAAAAACTGCGTGCGACTGTAGTAAGATCGTCGGCTTCCCGGGTCGAGGCGTTCTTTAGGGGGCCTGCCGGAACCAAGGCTTAGCCATTCGCGGGAGGGTACGACCCGCTTCCCGCTCCTTCGCCGATCTGTTCTGTTCTCCCATCGTGATCAGGTGCATGTTTAGTGCGACTTTGAAGGGGCCATTCGACCATTCAGCCCTCAGCGCTTTTGGGCGCACCATCACCTTGATTATCAAGACCTCGCAAGGGACGTGGGGACGAGCATTCGCGCGACCTACCTTCGCCGGTGGAAGGCTACCCCCTTTGACTCACTTGCCCGGGGCATTCAGCTGTCGAAAGATCAGCGATCGGACAGCTCGTTGTATCCGCGTCACCGGGCCAACTAAGCGGGAACTCGTCGGCATGCAGGTGTCTCTGCCGGGACTGCTAATATGCGCGGCTATTTTGGTCACGTCCTACTATTCAAGGGGAATGCTGATCATCGGCTTGATCGCTTCCCAGGCTTTCGGCGCGACGGCCGTCATGACACTGACCTTTCTGGGCGGGTCATCTCCGTTGATCTATACCATGTTCGCGGCCTTGCTCGTCACGGCCGTCGCCGCAAGACGCCGTATATGGCTTGATCTTGGAATCGTGTTCGGAAGCATCCGGCCGGTCTGGATCCTGACAAGCCTAATGCTGTACGCAATCATCGGATCATGGTTGTTTCCGAGGTTCTTTGCCGGACAGACCGCCGTATTCGTGCAGTCCAAGACCCGCGGCATAGTCATAGAAGATTCTTTGGCGCCGGTTTCCGGCAACATTTCTCAGACCGCGTATTTCATTCTTGGTGGACTCACCGCTATAGCGCTTTGCGCGCTGCTGCTGCACTCAGACCGGATCGAGCAGGTCCGGCGCGGCTTCTTCTTGTGGTGCGGCCTCCACGCGGGGATGGGAGTCTTCGATTTCATCAGCAAGAACGTGGGCGCGGGAGACCTGCTGGCCCCGATTAGAACCGCCAACTACGCGATCATATCGAACGCGACGGAGGCAGGATTCGTGCGGATCACCGGACCTTTTTCGGAGGCCTCGTCATTCGCCAGCGTTTCCCTCGCCTGTCTGGCATTCTGCTACAGCTACTGGAGAAAGACGAAATCACCGCTGGCCAAATGGCTATCTGCCATCCTGCTCTTCCTGACCATTCTGTCGACTTCGTCGACCGCTTACGTAGGGCTGACACTGCTATGCATCCCGGTTGCTTTGTCGATGCTGGCCTCGGTCCTGAGGGGAAAAGTCGAGAGCGAAGAGATACTGATAATGGCTCTCATGGTGGTGGGCGGGGCCGCCATATTGGGCATAAGTCTTTACAAGGCCGAGGCGTTTGACCCGTTCGTCAGGCTGATCAACAGCACCATCATCAACAAAGCGGATTCCGGGTCGGGCCATGAACGCACGTATTGGAATGTGAAGAGCCTGCAGTCGTTTCTCGATACCAGCGGACTGGGCGTGGGGTTCGGCAGCTCAAGAGCATCGAGTTGGCCGATTGCTGTCCTGTCCCAGTTGGGCTTGTTCGGGTCGCTTATGATGGGTGTCCTCCTGTGTGTCCTGGCTAGGGGGGCGGTTCGGGAATGGGTGGATCCAGAAACAGATGCCGTCGTGGCGAGCGTCAGGAATGCGGCCCTTGCAAGCATAATTGCCATGTCGGTGTCGGGCGGCAGCGCTGATCCAGGCATCCTCTTTTTCATCGCACTTGCAGTCGTTTGCGCCACGAGAGCCAGCGCTCGGCGCACCATGGCCGCATTGGAACGATCTGCCCCGGCGTCCGGCCATGGCGGGGCCAACGTCGTGTACTCCGGTTCCGCCGCATTGGCTTCGCGACGGCAAAGGTTGCTAGCGATGAGTCAGGGCCCGGTCATGTTCAAAATGGACGGCGATGTCGAGTGATCGGCGATCCCCGGGCGCGAACGCCCTTGGCTGGGGCGCCGGTCGGCCCGGCAACGAGCAGGAGGGCTGCCGCCAGACCTTTCGGAGCGTGCAAGCTGTGCCGAAGAATTGAAGCAAGGTCGTGCCCGCAAACAACACGCACCATCCTGCTTACCGTTAGGGCCTTCTGTTGCCAAAAAGGATGCTTGGCCGCAGGGCGGCAAAGCTGCCAGGGAAGCGACCAATACGGGCATGTCCGTGAGTGGAAGGCCGAGCTATTAGGGCGGGAAACGGGCAGCGTCAGCGTCAACCGCGACATCGAAGTGATGAGCGCCCGACGCCACAAGCTTGTCTAAGCTCACCTGCGCATCGCACGGCTATATCGTTCCAGGGCAACCCGTTCGTGCGAAGTTGACCCGGGTTTTGGGAATTTTCAGAAGACTTTTATATTGCAATCAATATTTGCTTCCATGACGGGGCGACGGCTTTCGTCGGACACAATTACCGAAAGTTTGCTTTGCAACTCGCCCTGAACTTCGTCCTGCGCCATAGCGACTAGCATTCTGACTGCGTCTACCCGGGCCTCAAGCGCACCAACGTAGTGGGTGCCCTCCGTGTCGGGAAAATGGGATTTGCCGTCCCGGACATCGAAAAAAAACAGTGGCATTTTGCCTCCGCGCTTAACAACAAACCGATCGTCAGAGCAGAGGGTTTTGCATCTTGCTCAAGGCTGCTTAGGGCATTCTCCCGCAACATTCTAGCAACCGCAGATGGTCAACCGGAGACGGTTGTGGAGAACTCAAATCGCATCGATCACAAAATATTAAAGCATGATTGGCCGGCAGAAAACACCACGTAGCGCGACAGCTGTCGCGATTCCAAAAGCAGTGTCGGCCTGCCGCTGAGGGCGCCAAACTGTACAGCAGGCCATCGAAAACCCCCGACACCCTTGCTCGACGGCTGTCGCGACAGGCTCAACCAAACTGATAGATAGGCCCGAGGAATGGTTCCGGTAAGCTACCGCCTCGACAACCGCATTATGTCGTTTGCATCCGTTCGGAGTTTCCTGTCGTGCCTCTGAATTTCATTGCCGAAGCCCGGCCCAACACGTTCGCGTTTGAATCCTCTGCGCTGATCAAGGCATGCGGCTTTCGAGAATATGATGCGCGCTGGTGGTTTGGACAGGTCGCGCCCGAACTTAACCTGATCGGCGTTCAGGCGCTGGGTATGGGGCTGGGCACGATGATCCGCCGTCTCGGCGTTGGA
>NZ_VFTI01000046.1:0-43622 GCF_006439515.1 Mesorhizobium sp. B3-2-1
TCACGGTGGCGCGGGACCAACGCCCAATCAGCTCCTAAACTGATTCAACGCAATCGTGAGGTTGCCTGATGAGCGACCTGAACGCGCTCGACCAGGCGGCGCTTGCGCCTTACCTCGAGGCGCACATCCCGGGCTTTTCCGGGCTCACGGCAATCGAAAAATTCAAATCCGGCCAATCCAACCCGACCTATCTCCTGACGGCGGCAAGCGGCCGTTACGTGCTGCGCGCCAAGCCGCCAGGCCAACTCTTGAAATCGGCGCACCAGGTCGACCGCGAATTCCGCGTGATGAAGGCGCTTTCGGGCACCGCCGTGCCTGTTCCCGAAATGCTGCATCTGTCGGCCGAGGATTCACCGATCGGCCGCATGTTCTACGTCATGGATTTCCTCGATGGCCGCATCTTCTGGGATCCGGCGCTGCCTGACGCCCGCGACAACGGTGAGCGCGCCGCGATCTACGACGCCATGAACGCGACGCTCGCCGCCCTGCACGATGTCGATGTCGAGGCCGTGGGTCTCGGCGATTTCGGCCGCCCCGGCAATTACTTCGAACGGCAGCTGGCACGCTGGACCAGCCAGTACCGTGCCTCCGAGACCGGCACCATTGCCGAAATGGATCAACTGATTGCCTGGCTGGAACCCCATATGCCGGCCGATGATATCAGCGTGTCGCTGGTGCATGGCGACTACCGGCTGGACAACCTGATCTTCGCGCCGGACCAGCCAAAGGTGCTGGCGGTGCTCGACTGGGAATTGTCGACGCTTGGCCACTCCTTCGCCGACATCGCCTATCAGTGCATGCAATGGCGCCTGCCGCATGATTCCGGCTTTCGCGGCCTGGGCGGCGTCGATCGCTCGGCACTTGGCCTGCCCGGCGAAGAAGATTATGTCACCGCCTATTGCCAGCGGCGTGGGCTCGCCGGCATCGACAACTGGACGTTCTTCCTCGCCTTCTCCTTCTTCCGGTTGGCGGCAATCTGCCAGGGTGTCTACAAGCGGGCGCTCGACGGCAACGCTTCCAACCCGGAGAAGGCCAAAACCTATGGCGAGGCGGTCAAATTGCTCTCGCACCTCGCCGCCAAAATGATCGACGAGCAGACGTAAAGGGGGAGACGGATGGGTCGCTTCGACGGCGCAACGGTGCTGATCTCGGGTGCGGCCGGCGGGCTTGGCCGGGGAGCCGCAAAAGGCTTTGCCGCCGAAGGCGCGCGCGGCTAGTTCTGTCTGATATCGACGGGATGGCGCTGGCCGTCGATGGCGGCGTCCGTACCATCTGACGCCTGCCGCATGGGAACCGGCGGCACCCTTGTTCGTTTCCGTACAGCGTATATAATTTAGCCAGGCACCAACCAGACAAGGGCAACTGACTTGCCGCTGAGCGTCCAGAAACGCCGCGAGAAACAAAAGGCCGAACTGCGCTCGGAGCTTGTCGCGGCCGCGCACAAGCTCGTCCAGGAAGAAGGCTATGAAGGCCTGACCATCCGCAAGCTGGCCAAGCGGGTCGGCTATGCGCCGATGTCGGTCTATTCCTACTTCGCCGACAAGCAGGACATCCTGTTCGCGCTGGCCGAGGACGCGTTCGAAACGCTTGCCCGGCGCATCGAGGAGCACCCATCGGACGATCCGATCGAGGCCTTGCAGGCGGTCATGACCGAATATGCCGCCTTCGGGCTCGGCAATCCCAACGAATACCGCACCGTCTTCATGACCGAAAAGACCAAGCTGCCGGAAGGCAGGAGTTACGAGGACATGGAGGAAGGCAACCCGGCGATGAAGGCGCTGATCAGCAGGGTCGAGGCCTGTGTCGCCGCCGGCAAATTGCATGGCGATCCGCGCGCCATTGCCACCATGCTGTGGGCGGTCGGCCATGGCACGATCTCGCTGTTGATCACCTTCCCCTTTTATCCGTTCGGCGACCCGCAGGCTTTCGTCAAACGCATGTGCGATTTCACCCTTGCCACGCTCAGCACGCAAGATGTGCCGCCGTTGACCGAGACACCGGTCAACTGCTGAGCGCCAGCCCTTTCGTCTTCCCGTTTCCTCACCGCCCTCGCAGCCAAGTCTAATGCATGTCGCCCGGAAGTGTCCTCGGTTCCGGGATAACGACATGCATAAAATCAGAAGCTTACAGCAGGTCGGGCGAATCTTATTCGCCGCGACACGCTGTAGGCGAATTTCTTGGTTAACAAAAGTTTACCGTACGCGTACGATTCTCTCTTGAACTCCCCGATCGTCGGACGTATTTGTACGAAACAACGTACATGTACGGAAACAAATTCACCGTCGAAAACGGAGACCGACCATGAAAAAGACACTTCTCACCCTCGCCGCCGTGCTGGCACTTTCGGGCTCGGCTTTTGCCGCCGGCTCCGCTCACCCGGTCAAGCACCCGACTGCAGCGACCTGCGTCGACATCAGGACCAATGTGAAGCTCGATTGCGCTTCGACCGGCTCGGTCGATAAGAAGGCTTCCACGCAAGCCACGACCGACGGCAAGGGTCCGCGGCTCGGAATCACGGTGAACCCGTGGATCATGCCGAGCGCCTACTGAGATTTTCGGAAAGTCGGTTCTGGCCGGCTCAACCGGCCAGATGGTGATTTCAGGCGACCGAGACCGGCAGCTTGGTCGCTGAACTTTCGAAGGCCGCGTCGATCAGCTTCTGCATGTCTGCGGCCCGCCGGAACGACGGATCGCCGTTCTGTCCGGTATCGAGCGCATCGGCAAAACGCCGGGCGTTGCGCTTGACTTCGGGCGGCATCAGCGTCCGCCAGCGCTGGTGGTCGACATCCTCGCCAAGGCAGGCGGACAGGTGCGAAACCTTGCCGTCGGTCTCGACCTTGATCGCGCCCTTGGTGCCATGCAAGGCCAGCGACAAATCGTTGCCGTGACCTGTCGTGTAGCGGCTGGCCATGATCGTGGCCAGCGCCCCGGATTTGAGCCGCGCCGTCATCGCCACGCTGTCATTGGCGTCGAGCACATAGTCGCCGATGCGATCGCCCTCCGCTTTCGGAAACGTCACCAGGTCGGCATGCAGACCGACGATATCCTGGGCCGCGCCATAGCTGGCGAAATCCAGGATGTGGATGCCGACATCACCCAGAACACCTGTCGAACCGTGTCGGCTCGACAGGCGCCACAGCCATTTGTCGTCGATCCGCCAGTCGCCCCAAAACTTGCTGACCAGCCAGCTTTGCCTGTAGCCCGCCTCGACATGGCGCAGCTCGCCGATCTCGCCGGCCTGCACCATGCGTCGGGCCTCGTGGATCACGGGTGAGTTGCGATAGGTCAGGTTGACCATGTTGACGAGCCCGGCCGCCTCGGCGGCTTCGCTCATCGCAAGCGCATCGGCATGGTTGGGCGCCAGCGGCTTCTCGCAGAACACATGTTTCCCGGCGGCAAGCAGGGAGAGCGTCGTCGCCTTGTGGACGCCGTCCGGCGTCGCGTTGATGGCGGCATCGAACTCACCCCAGGCGATCGCCGCTTCGAGGCTTTCGAAGAAATTGCCTATCTTGTTGGCGGCGGCGAACGCCGCCGCGCGGCCCGGCAGAGAATCGACGCAGGCGACGATGCTGCAGCCCGGAACCTGACCGAACTCCTCGATATGATGCGCCGCGATCCAGCCGGTGCCGAGCAAAAGCAAGCGATGCATCAGCTCAACCCCTTATCACCGTCGGCATGCAGGCGCAGGCCTTTCTGGACAATCTTCTCCTTGGCCTTGTCCGTCGGTACATTCGGCGCATTGGTGATGCCGGCCCAGGCCGGGGCCGGGTTGTGTGCCCAATGCACGGCGTTGCGCAGCACCTGCTGAACGCCTTCATTGTGATAGATCGGATAGGTCTCGTGGCCGGGCGAGAAGTAGAAGATTTTTCCCGCGCCGCGCTGGTAGGTCAGCCCCGATCGGAACACCTCGCCGCCCTCGTACCAGGAGATAAACACCGTCTCCAGCGGCTCCGGCACCGCGAACGGCTCGCCATACATTTCCGTCTCGCCGATCTCCAGGCATTCGCCGATGCCTTGGGCGATCGGGTGGCCGCGGTTGATCGCCCAGACCCGCTCGCGCTCGCCCGCCTCGCGCCATTTCAGCGAACAAGGCGTGCCCATAAGCCGCTTGAATATTTTCGAGTAATGGCCGGAATGAAGCACGATCAGCCCCATGCCTTCCCAGACCCGCTTCTGCACGCGCTCGACGATCTCGTCCTTGACCTCGCCATGGGCGGCATGGCCCCACCATAGAAGCACGTCGGTTGCCGCCAGGCGCGTCTCGCTCAGGCCGTGTTCGGGTTCCTGCAAGGTGGCGGTGGTCGCCTCAATGCGCTTGTCCTGGTTGAGCGCGGCGGCAATGGTGCCGTGCATGCCCAGCGGATAGAGGTCGCGCACGGCGGCATTGGTCTGTTCATGGACGTTCTCGCCCCAGACAACGGCTTCTATTGGCATTTTTCCTCTCCAAAGCGCTTTGAATACCGCATCCACCGAAGCATTGGGAAGACGCCTTCAGCCAAAAATTTCAGGGCTTGCGGGTCTTGCGGCCAGGAACTGTCTTGGCCTTGCCGGCTTTGGCCGGCGCGCCGGAAATGGACGACCCCGTAATCGACACGGGATCGCTGGCCGGGAACGTATCCTCGAGGCCTTCCTCGAGTTCTTCTTCGGCGTCGGCTTCGTGGCGCCGCTCAAGTTCTAGCGAACGGACTGCCGCGGTTTTCGGCGACTTCGGCGCGGACTTCGACGGCATCGGCAATTCTCCTCGACCTGTCGCCGCACAACGGACGCGGGCGGCAAACGTTCCGGGGTCAGCCAGCGGCGTCGCGGGCTCCTTCGGACAGGAAAGTAAAGACATAGTCCGAGAAGGAACGCCAGCACTCGACCCGGAAGCCTTCGTCGGCCGTGCGCAACAGCACGATCTCGGCCTTGCCCAGGATGGTGCGCGAAGCGGCGCCCACCGGGAAGGCTTCGAGCGACAGATCCTGCGGGCAGCCCGAATTGATCGCGGCTTCCGCCGCCGGACCGGTGACTGAAATCGCGATGTTGCGATGCGAGATACCGACCGACGAGTGCAAGGCTGAAACCTTTGCGCAATCGGCGAGTGGGTCCTTGCCGGCCTCGTCGATGACAAGCCATTCGTCCGGCCCAAGCCACAGCGCCGTACGCCCGCCCTTCGACATTGATGTTTTCGGCTTCTTCGGCAAGGTCAGGCCGAGCGCCTTCGACAGTGCGGCGACCGAAGCTTCCGGCGCGCGCAGCGAGACGCGCTCGGCCGGCGGCAGCACCTCGACCTTGACACCCGTTGCGGAGACGGTGCGCCCGGCCAGTGCCGGACGCCGCTCTGCCGAGGGCGAAGCCGTCGCGGCCGTCTTTGCAGCATCCTTAGCCATTGAGGCGCCCTCCCGTCTCGTCGAAGAACACCATGCCGGTAACCTCCACTTCGATCACCCCGTTCGGCATCGGCACGTAGAGCGTATCGCCCATCCGGTCACGCCCGCCGGCGACCAGCGCCAGCGCGATGGAACGGCCGCAGTTTTGCGACCAATAGCTCGAGGTGACGTGGCCGATCATCTTCATCGGGATCGCCTGCTTCGGGTCCTCGACGATCTGCGCACCTTCTTCCAGCACCACCTTGGGGTCCTTGGTTTTGAGGCCGACCAGTTGCTTGCGGCCCTTGGCCACCAGATCGGGCCGCATCAGGCCGCGAATGCCGACGAAGTCGGCCTTCTTCTTACCGACCGCCCAGTCGAGACCGGCATCGTTGGGCGTCACCGTGCCGTCCGTATCCTGGCCGACGATGATATAGCCCTTCTCGGCACGCAGCACGTGCATCGCCTCGGTGCCGTACGCGGTGGCGCCATGCTTCTGGCCCTCGGCCCACAGCGCTTCCCAGACCGCCTGGCCATGGTCGGCCGGCACATTGACCTCGAAACCGCGCTCGCCGGTGAACGACATGCGGAACAGCCGTGTCGGCACGCCACAGATCTTGCCTTCGCGCACCGACATATGCGGCAGCGCTTCATCAGACATGTCGATCCCTTCGACCAGCGGCACGATGATGTCTCGGGACTTCGGACCCTGCACGGCAATGACCGCCCACTGCTCGGTGATCGAGGTCAGCCAGACATTGAGATGCGGGAACTCGGTCTGGAGGTAATCCTCCATGTGGTTCATGACGCGCGGCGCGCCGCCCGTCGTCGTGGTGACATGGAAACGGTCCGGCGCCAGCCTGCCGACGACACCGTCATCATAGATGAAGCCGTCCTCGCGCAGCATGATGCCATAGCGGCAGCGACCTGGCTCCAGCTTCTCCCACGGATTGGTGTAGAGCAGTTCCATGAATTTGGCAGCATCCGGCCCGACCACTTCGATCTTGCCCAGCGTCGAGGCATCGAACAGGCCGGCCTGGTTGCGGACGGCGACGCATTCGCGGTCGACCGCCGCATGCATGTCCTCGCCGGCTTTCGGGAAATACCAGGCGCGCTTCCATTGGCCGACATCCTCGAACACCGCGCCTTGCGCCTCGGCCCAGGGATGGATTGCCGTCTTGCGGGTCGGGTCGAACAGCGGCCCACGCGCGTGGCTGACGATCGCGCCGAAGGTGACCGGCGTGTACGGCGCGCGGAACGTGGTCAGGCCGACCTCGGGGATCGGCTTGCCCAGCGTCTCGGCGGCAATCGCCAGCCCGTGCATGTTGGACGTCTTGCCCTGGTCGGTCGCCATGCCGTTGGTGGTGAAGCGCTTGACATGCTCGATCGAGCGCATGCCTTCATGCACCGCCTGGCGGATATCCTTGGCGGTGACGTCGTTCTGGAAATCGACGAAGGCTTTCACCGTCGTGTCCGGCCCGGCGCCGGGTGCCGCACCCAGCATGCCGCGCGACCAGCTCTCCGAGGCGTCCACCTTCGGCTTCACACCTTTGGCGGCTTTCGCGCCAGCATCCTTGGCCGCCTTGGCGCCCGCCGCATAGGCTTCGTCAACCGTTGCCGACAGGCCGTCAGTGCCGTTGCAGGCGCCGACCGAGACGCAGTCCTGCGCATAGGTGCCCGGCACGAAGCGCTTGGTCTCGTCGTTGAAGGCGACCTTGCCGCGCGACTGCGAGAACAGATGCACCGACGGCGTCCAGCCGGCCGACATCAGGATTGCATCGACCGCCATGGTGCGTTCGCCGCCGCCATTCTTCGGCTGCACCGTCATCGACGACACGCGTAGCTTGCCGCCGGCGCGGATCACAGCACGACCAAAATTGATCTCGATACCGAGCGCCCTGGCCTCATCGATCACCGTCCCGGTCGGATTGTCGCGCAGATCGACGATCGCCGCCACGTTGACGCCGGCCTTCTTCAGGTCGATCGCGGCGCCGTAGGCCGAGTCATTGGCCGTGTAGACACCGACATTTTTTCCGACCGCGACACCATAGTGATTGAGGAAGGTGCGCGCCGCGCCCGCCAGCATGACGCCTGGCCGGTCGTTGTTGGCGAACACCATGTGGCGCTCGATGGCGCCGGAGGCCAGCACCACGCGCTTGGCACGCACCTGCCAGAGCCGCTCGCGCGGCAGGTCGTGACCGGGGGCCTTCAGGTGATCGCTGACGCGCTCGACCAGACCTACGAAATTCTGCGCGTAATAGCCGAACGCCGTGGTGCGCGGCAGCACGCGGACATTGTCCATCGCACTCAGCCTGGCAATCGCCGCTTGCGCCCAGGCAAAGCCGCCCTGGCCATCGATCTTCGCACCAGACTCGAAGCGCAGGCTGCCGCCGAACTCCGCCTGCTCGTCCGCGAGGATGACGCGCACGCCGGTCTCCGCAGCGGCAAGTGCTGCTGCGATGCCGGCCGCACCGCCTCCCAGCACCAGAACGTCGCAATGGGCGTAGCGCGAGGAATAATGGTCTGGATCCGGCCTGTCGGGGGAGACGCCAAGACCGGCGGCTTCGCGGATCTTGGGCTCGTAGAGGCTCTTCCAGGCCGCCTTCGGCCACATGAAGGTCTTGTAGTAGAAACCGGCCGAGAACAGCGGCGATGCCAAATCGTTGACCGCGCCGACGTCGAAGGACAGCGACGGCCAGCGGTTCTGCGAATTGGCGGCGAGCCCGTCATAGAGCTCCTGCACGGTGGCGCGCACGTTGGGCGTCTTGCGCGCGTCATCACGCACGATCTGGACCAGGGCGTTGGGCTCTTCCGCGCCGGCCGACAGGATGCCGCGCGGGCGGTGGTACTTGAACGAACGGCCGACCAGATGCACGCCGTTGGCCAGAAGCGCCGAGGCCAGCGTGTCGCCCTCGATGCCGACATAGGACTGGCCATCGAAGCTGAAGCGGGCGGTCTTGGCCTGCCTGAGGCGTCCGGCACCGGGAATGCGCAATGCGCCGCTCATTTGGCAAGCCCTTCGTTGGAGTTTTTGGGCAGCTTGGAAGGTTTCGGCTCGCCGGCCTTGTAGGTCATCACGAACTTGTCGGTGACTGTGTCGCGCACCGCGTTGAAGAAGCGCGCGCAGCCATGCATGTGCCGCCAGCGCTCATAGATGATGCCCTTGGGATTGGAGCGGATGAAGAAGAACTTCTCGAAATCGTCGTCGCTCTCGCCGGCCATGTTGGCCGAGCGCGCTATGTGCGCCTCGCCGGCATTGCGGAATTCGAGTTCCGGGCGCTCTTCCTCGCAATAGGGGCAGCGGATGAGAAGCATTCTGTTTGTTCCTACAATTCGCCGTGGCCGACGCGCGCGCCGGCCGGTTGATCGCAAAGCTTCTGGCCCATGGTCATGAATGGAGTCCCCGCCAGCATCAGCGGCATCGCCACTGCCATCTCGGTCATCATCAGTGCGCCACCGCCGCCGCAGCAGCCTCGTCGATGAGGCGGCCGGTGCGGAAGCGTTCGATGGTGAAGGGCGCGTTGATCGGATGCGGATCGTCCTTGGCGATGGTGTGGGCAAAGACATGGCCCGAGCCAGGCGTGGCCTTGAAGCCGCCCGTGCCCCAGCCGCAATTGACGTAGAGGCCGGGCACCGGCGTCTTGGCCAGGATCGGCGAGCGATCGGGCGTCACGTCGACGATGCCGCCCCACGAACGCAGCATCTTCATGCGCGTGAAGATCGGGAACATTTCGCAGATGGCGTCCAGCGTATGCTGCAAGATGTGAAGCCCGCCTGTCTGCGAATAGGAAACATACTGGTCGGTGCCGGCGCCGATCACCAGTTCGCCCTTGTCGGACTGCGAGATATAGGCGTGCACCGTGTTCGACATCACCACGCAGGGCACGACCGGCTTGACCGGCTCCGACACCAGCGCCTGCAACGGATAGCTCTCCAGCGGCATGCGCACGCCTGCCATGTTCATGATGACGGACGAATGGCCGGCGGCGACGACGCCGACCTTCTTGGCGCCGATGAAGCCGCGCGTCGTGTCGACGCCAGTCACCGCGCCGTTGGCGGCCCGCTTGACGCCGGTGACCTCGCAGTTCTGGATGATGTGCACGCCGCGCGCCGAAGCGCCGCGCGCATAACCCCAGGCGACCGCGTCATGGCGCGCCGTGCCGCCGCGGCGCTGCAAGGCGGCTCCGACGACCGGATAGCGCGCGTCTTTCGAGATGTTGAGCGGCGGACAGAATTCCTTGGCCTGCTCCGGCGACAGCCATTCATTGTCGATGCCGTTCAGCCGGTTGGCGTGGACATGGCGCTTCAGCACCTGGATGTCGTGCACATTGTGCGCCAGCATCATGACGCCGCGCGCCGAATACATGACGTTGTAGTTGAGTTCCTGGCTCAGCCCGTCCCACAGTTTCAAAGCGTGGTCGTAGATGCCGGCGCTCTCGTCATAGAGATAGTTGGAACGGATGATGGTGGTGTTGCGGCCGGTGTTGCCGCCGCCCAGCCAGCCCTTTTCCAGCACCGCGACATTGGTGATGCCGTGCACCGTGGCCAGATAATAGGCGGTGGCCAACCCATGGCCGCCGGCGCCGACGATGATGACGTCGTATTCCTTCTTCGGCTCTGGCGAGGACCATTGTTCCTCCCAGCCCTTGTGGCCGCGCATGGCCTCGCGGGCGATGGCGAATACAGAGTATTTCTTCACGGTCCAGCCTCGCAAATGGCAGCCGGGCGTTCATCATCAAGCCCCGGCGCGCGAGGTGTATCACTAGCGAAACAGCGCTGCCATCCTTGCGCTGTTTGCGACGGCGCTTGCCGTTTTGCGCCGCGCTGAAAAAGAGGTATCCGGTCTGGCCCCGATGATTGCCTTCAGTCACACTCCTCGGCGTCGGGGATTCGGAGGACGATGGTGGGCAACGCCTGGTGGAATCTTACATTGCGCTTCCTGCTGGAGCTTGCCGCCTTGCTTGGCCTCGGCATGGCAGGCTGGAGCCTCTCGGACGGAGCGTGGCGTTGGGTCCTCGCCATCGCGTTGCCGCTCGCCTCAGCCGCGGCATGGGGTACCTTCGCGGTCCTCAATGATCCGAGCCGGTCAGGCCGGGCTCCGGTGCCGGTGCCTGGCGCTGTCAGGCTGGCGCTGGAATTCGTCGTCCTGTTCGGCGGTGCCGCGGGTTTCCATGTGGCAGGCCATACCGCTATGGGCATCATCATGGCCGTGCTGATCGTCATCACCTACGCGTTCTCGCTAGACCGTCTGGCATGGCTGCTGCGGCAATAGTTGGTGCGAACCTCTGAAGGTATCGGGTGGCTGCTCCTGAGGCGCATGGCGCAGCCGCAAGAGATCGCCCGCTCCGCGCTTTACCTTGCCTCCGACGCCTCGAGCTTCACCACGGGAACCGCGTTGTTTGCCGATGGCGGCGTGTCGATCAACCGGACGTGAAGGACTTTTACGGGGAACAGGCCTGTTCGTCGTTGTGACGCAGGCCGCCGGTCTTGCTTTTTCGGCGCGATTTGGCGATTCCGTTTCCTGTCGAAACGGGTCTTCTTGCCAAGACGGGTCCAAGAACCATGATGCTGATCCGAACCTATGTCGCCCAGAGCGCAATCGAAGGCGTTGGCATGTTCGCCGCCGAGCCCATCCGCAAGGGCGCCTCGATCTGGCGCCTGGATCCGGATTTCGATCGGCTGATCCCGATGGACAGATACGAGGCGGCGCCGCAGCCGCTGAAGGAATTGCTCGACCGTTATGCCTATCCGAGCCCGGACAAGCCCGGGTTCATGGTTTACGAGGTCGACAATGGCCGCTTCATGAACCATTCGGCGACCCCGAACACCGATTTTTCGCAATATGGCGGCGCGACCGCGACCCGGGATATCGCGGTCGGCGAGGAGATCACCTGCGATTACGGTGAGTTCTTCGAGGATTTCGAGCGGCTGCACCTGGCCACGGCGTAACGGGCACCCTATCTCTAGCCAACCGTGGCAATTTGGCTGTCGTCCGTCATTTCGACTGTGGACAGCGAGGCTTGATTCTGCTATCAGCCGCCACAATTCGTGGTGTCGAGCGCCGCGGAGGCTTGTGGCTATGGCTGCTTGCCTGTTGATATCAAACCCGAAAGACAGGATTGCCCGTGCAGGTACTCGTCCGCGACAATAACGTTGATCAGGCGCTTCGCGCGCTGAAGAAGAAGATGCAGCGCGAAGGCATTTTCCGCGAAATGAAGATGCGCGGCCACTACGAGAAGCCTTCCGAGAAGCGCGCCCGTGAAAAGGCCGAAGCCGTTCGCCGCGCCCGCAAGCTGGCCCGCAAGCGCGCACAGCGCGAAGGCCTGCTGCCGATGACCCCGCGTCCGGTCGCTGCTGGCGGTGCCGCCGGTGCAGCGCGTCCGCCGCGCTGATTATTGCCAATATTTCGTCCTTTTCGAAGGATACCAGGGTGGCGCGATGCGGAATCGCCGCCACCCTTTTATTTTGATTGTGACCCGGCCCGGAGGGGGGAACCGGACCTGAACGACGGCGCAAGTGAGGACAGGGCAGACATGAACGCAACAAGCGTGGAGCGCGGGACCGCATTGCGTGGTTTCGCCCTGACAGCGGCCCTGCTTTCCGGACTGGTGCTTGCGGGCTGCCAGACATCGGGCCCGGCCGGCGAGTTCAACAACATCGACAAGGCGCAAGGGTCGAGCGAGAACATCTCCTCGCTGTCGGCGGTCATCCAGCGCAATCCCCAGGATCCCGAAGGCTACAATGTGCGCGGTTCGGCCTATGGCCGCGGCGGCCAGTACCAGCAGGCGCTCAAGGATTTCAACCAGGCCATCCAGCTCAACCCGAATTTCTACCAGGCTTATTCGAATCGGGCCCTCATCCAGCGCTTCCTCGGGAACCAGGAAGCCGCACTCGCCGACTATAACCGCTCGATCCAGATCAACGGCAATTATGACGCCGCCTATATCGGCCGCGGCAATCTCTACCGCAAGGCCGGCCGCACCCAGGATGCCTTCAACGACTTCCAGAAAGCGATCCAGCTCGATACCACGGACGCCCGCGCCTACCACAATCGCGGCCTGATCTATCAGAGCCAGGGCCAGCACAAATTCGCCATCGAGGATTTCTCGACCGCTATCTCGCTGGCCCCTGACGCCGCCGAACCTTACAATGGCCGTGGCCTCTCCTATCTGGCGACGGGCGACGAGGACAATGCCTTCTCCGACTTCAACATGGCGATCAAGCTCGATGGGCAGAACGCCGAGGCCTGGGCCAACCAGGCGCTGATCTACGAACGGCGCGGCGACAAGGCAAAGGCGGCGAAGGCCTATCGCGAGGCCGTGCGCCTCAACCCCAGCTACCAGCCGGCCAAGGACGGCCTCGCCCGCGTCAGCTGACATCGGCTTCGTCAGGCCCGCGCCAAGCGCCCCACTGCATCGTGTGCGTGTCCGAAAGGACACGCGGCGCTGAAGATCGCCGCCAATCCGGCAACCCTGTGTTAACCCCCACGACAAGCCGTTAACCCTCGCCTTGTTCGCGCCAAGTTTTCGGCGGAACGGTCTGACCATTCAAGCCGTTATCACGAAGCGATTTGCGAAAGGACCCTCCCCATGATCAAGAAACTCGCCTGCGCCGCTGCCCTTGCAACGACCGTTTTCGCCGCCGCCCCGGCCAGCGCCGGCAGGCTGCAACTCGGCACGCTCGACTGCACCATCGATGGCGGCACGGGCTATATCGTGACGTCCAACAAGGGCGTGTCCTGCGTCTTCCGGCCCCATCATCACGGGCCGTCGGAAATTTATACCGGCGTCATCTCCAAGCTCGGCGTCGATGTCGGCAAGACGCATCAGGGCCAGCTCATCTGGGCGGTTTTTGCCGCGACCCGCGACCGTGACGCGGGCGACCTTGCCGGCAGCTACTACGGCGTCAACGCCGAGGCGAGCGTCGTGACCGGCGGCGGCGCCAACCTGCTGGTCGGTGGCTTCGACAGCGCCTTCATGCTGGAGCCGCTCAGCGTCCAGGCGCAGACCGGCGTCAATCTCGCGGTGGCGGTGACTTCGCTGGAGCTGATCCACTCGCTCAAATAAGTGGTTTGGAGCCTCGGCTCCAGGCCCTTCACTCTGCGGCGCGGAACCGGACAGGATGGTTCCGCGCCGTTTGATTTTTGGGGGGACGAGGACAGCCATAGCCGCTGCCATCACGGCAAGCTGCCGGCAAGCAGTCCATCCAGGTCGACGCTGGCTCAAACATATCTTGAAAAAATCCCTTGAGCTAAACCGAGGTTGAGGTTCTACAAACCCGCCTCGAGCAAGGCCGCGTCTCGACGCCGCGCGCATGGTCCTGCCAGAAGCCTTGCGCTGGCTCCTGGCGCCGTGCGGCTGCATCGCGATATGCAAAAGCAGGGGATGGACATGACTGAAATCAGCACAAACAGGGTTGATTGGCGCGCATTGTGGGCGAGCGGCGACCTGGCGCGCTTCTGCTTCATCAGCCTCGGCATCCTGCTGCACGCCACCAACGAGACGATGGTGGCGACCGTCATGCCGGCCATGGTCGGCGAACTGGCCGGCGTCCAGCTCGTCGGCTGGTCGCTGGCGACCTACGAACTTGGCGCCATCGTCGCCGGTGCCGCGGCCGGACGGCTGGTGAGCTATGTGGCGCTGCGCACCAACATGGTGGTCGCGGCCCTGTTCTACGCGGCCGGGGCGCTGATCTGCGCCGCCTCGCCTTCGATGCAATTGTTCCTGGCCGGCCGTCTGATCGAGGGGCTTGGCGGCGGCGCGCTGGTGTCGCTGGCCTTCGTCTCGGTCGAACGGCTGTTCTCGCGTGCCATCTGGCCGCAGCTTTTCGGCATCATGTCGGCGATCTGGGGCGTCGCCGCCTTCAGCGGCCCGCTACTCGGCGCAATCATGACCGAATTGCTGTCCTGGCGCTGGGCCTTCGGCGTCTTCACCCTCGGCGGCGCCGCCATGGCGCTGGCAAGTTTCCTCGTACTCGACACACCGGAAGCGACAAGACCCGGCACGAGCGCCGGCAAGGCGCCGCCCTTCCCGTTCATGGCGCTTGGCTGCCTTGCCATTGCCGTGGTGCTGATCGCCTCGGCGGGCGTCGACATCGCCCTGCTGCGTTCCTCGCTGCTGATCATCCTCGGTCTGGCGGGTCTCGCGCTGTTCTTCTACATCGATGCGCTGAAGCCGCGCTCCCGGCTGTTCCCGGCGCGGCTGTTCTCATGGCGCACGCCGGTCGGCGCCGGCATGACCATGGTCGCCGCCTTTTCGATCGCGACCTGCTCCTTCGGCGTCTACGGGCCGCTGCTGCTGACCAGCCTGCACGACATTCCGCTGCTGACCACCGGCTATATCATCGCCGCCGAATCGATCGCCTGGTCGATCCTGTCGATCCTTGTCGCCAACGCGCCGCCGCGGCGTGAACGCATGATCATCGTCTGCGGCGCCCTGATGATCGCGGCGGGCATCGCCGGCTTCGCCTACACCATACCGCTGGGCTCTATCCCGCTGATCCTGGTCTGCGCCCTGCTGCAGGGCGGCGGTTTCGGCATTGCCTGGCCGTTCCTGACCCGCGTCATCGTCGCCTCCGCGCCGGACGACGAGCAGACCATCGCCTCGGCCGCGGTGCCGACCATGCAGCGCATCGGTTATGCCGTGGGCGCCGCCCTTGCCGGCATCGTCGCCAATGCCAGCGGTTTTTCGCAAGGCTTGAACCATGACGCGGCCGCTGGTGTCGCGAGCTGGCTGTTCCTCGCCTTCGTGCCGCTCGGCATTCTCGGCTGCCTCGCCGCATTGCGGACCTCGGCGGCGGCAAATCGTCCGCTCGCAGTCATCGGCTGACGCGGGGTTGTATCGGGCGGGTTATTTCACTCGACACGCAGGCGGTATCCGACGCCGGTTTCGGTGGTGATGTAGCGCGGCTGGTCGGGGGTTTTTTCGATCTTCTGCCTGAGTTGCCGCACATAGACCCTGAGATACTGCACGTCGGTCGAATCGTCCCAGATCTGCTTCAGGATGAAGTGGTGGGTCAGCACCTTGCCGGCGTGCTGCACCAGGATGCGCAGTATGTCGTATTCCTTCGGTGACAGCTTCACCTCCCTGTCCTCGACCCTGACGATGCGCTTGACCAGATCGACGCTGAGGTCGCCGCTCTGGAAAACCGGCTTTTCGCCCTGTTGCTGGAACTTGTGGCGCAGCGCCACGCGGATGCGCGCCACCAGTTCGTTCATGCCGAACGGCTTGGTGACATAGTCGTCGGCGCCGAGTTCGAGCGCGCTGACGATACCGGCCTCGTCGGTGCGGCTGGAGAGGATGACGACGGGAATGTCGACGCCGTCGTCACGCCATTGGCGCAGGAGCTCATGGCCCCCCATCCCGGGCAGGCCGAGATCGAGCAACACCAGATCCGGCTTTTCCTGTTCCATCAGCTCGATAGCCACCTTGGCGTTCGGCGCCTCGCTGACCGTGTAGCCCTGGCTGGCGAGGCCGACCCGAAGCAGCTTGCGGATCGGCGGCTCGTCATCGACAACCAGTATCCTGACATTCGAATTGGTCATCGCGGCTGGTCCACCCCGGGCTCGTCGGCGCGGTTGTCGACACCGCGCGCTTGCGCCGGCACCGGCATCCTGATGGTGAAGGCGGCACCGGGGCGGTCGGTCCGGTTGGCGGCCGCGATTGTGCCGCCCATCGCCTCGACGAAGCCACGGCAGATCGACAGGCCGAGCCCGGTGCCGGCGCGCACCTGATCGCCCTTGCGCACCCGGTAGAAGGTGTCGAACACGCGTTCCAGATCCTGCGCCGGAATGCCCGGTCCCTCATCCATGATCTGCACGACGACGGAGCCATTGTCGGTCCATCCCTGGACACGAATCGTCGAGCCAGGCGGAGAATATTTCGAGGCATTGTCGAGAAGGTTGAACAGGACCTGCTCGAACAGCACGGGATCGAGCCGCAACATCGGCAGGTCGGGCGGAATATCGACCTCGATCTCGTGTTCGCTGGTGATCTTGCGGGCGCGGTCGAGTGCCGTGCCGACGATATCTCCGAGATAGTGGAGGGCGTAGTTGGGCTCCATCGCCCCGGATTCGATCTTGGTCATGTCGAGCAGGTTGGCGATGAAGCGGTTCAGCCGTTCCGATTCGTCGATCACAGTCGACAGAAGCTCCACCCTGTCCTGCTCGGGCAGGTCGGGCGCGAATTCCTTGAGTGTGCCGGCCGCGCCCATGATGGCCGAGAGCGGCGTTTTCAGGTCATGTGAAATCGAAGTTAGCAGCGCCGAGCGCAGCCGGTCGGCTTCGGCGGCGAGCTTGGCGCGGTCGACATCGGCGACGAGCTGGACGCGTTCGATCGCCACCGCCGCCTGGTCGGCCAGCGCGTCGAGCAGCCGCTGCTGCTCGGGCGTCAAAAGCGGGCCCTGCTTGTCATTGTCGAGGCCGACGACGCCGATCGCCGTGCGCCCCGTACGCAAGGGGAGATAGAGGCGCTTGGCGCCAGGCAGCGTGTCCGCGCCGCGTCCTGCGGCGCGGTTGTGCTCCCAGGCCCAGCGGGCAGCGGCGATGTCGGCTTCTGCCAGCGTATCGTCGGGCGGATAGCCTGCCTTGACGGTGATGGTGCCATCTTCCGGCAGAAGCAGCACCACGCGCAGCTTCAGCATCGAGGCGATCTGGAAGGCGGTGGCCCAGAGCACGTCATCGAGCGTGCCGGCGCCGGCGAGCTTCTTGGAGAACAGATAGATGTCCTCGGTTGCCCGCGCCCGCGAGCGGGCGGCGGCGGCCTGACGCTGCACGCGCGCCGTCAGGTTGCTGGCGATGACGGCAACGGCGAAGAAGACGGCAATCGCAACGATGCTCTCCGGATCCCGGATCGTCAGCGTGTAGCGCGGCTCGAGGAAGAAATAGTTGAAGGCAAGTGTGCTCAGGAAACAGGCGTAGAGCGCCGGCCAGAGACCCCCGGCCACCGCCGATGTCAGCACGGAGAGCAGGAAGACGATCGCCAGGTTGCGAACGTCGAGAAACTGGTCGAGGGCGGAGCTGACGGCCAATGATCCGGCAACGTAAACGGTAGCCAGCAAATACGGCTTGGGCTGGAACTGCCTCTGCTCGGCGGCCGCGCTCACTCTCCTGGAAGGCGTCTCGGTGTCCCGCTCCGTTCCGGAGATGACATGGACGCTGATGTCGCCGGCATTGCGGATCAGATCGTAGGTGAGCGACCCCTCGATCAGTTCCCGCCAGCGCGAACGGGTCGGCCTGCCGACCACGATGTGGGTGAAATTGTTCGCCGTCGCGTGGCGCACGATATCCTGTGCCAGGTTCTGCCCTGGAATGGTCGTCACCTCGGCGCCGAGCTGTTCGGCTAGGCGCAGGAGTGTGGCGAGCCTGTCCTTGTCGTCCTCGGACATGCCGGCCGAGCGAGGCGTGTCGACATGAAGCGCCGTCCACGGCGCACGAAGCCTGTCGGCCAGCCTGCGTGCATAGCGAATGCGGGCTGCACCGCCCGGACGCGCATCGACGCAGACGAGAACCCGTTCCCCGGCAGCCCACGGACCCTGGATGGCGTGGGACTGCATGTGGTTGAGCAACTGCTCGTCGACGCGCTGGGCGGTACGGCGCAGCGCCAGTTCCCGCAACGCCGTCAGATTGCCCGGCGAAAAATAGTTCTCGACGGCACGCTGCGCCGTGTTGGGGAAATAGACCTTCCCCTCCTCCAGCCGCTTGATCAGGTCGTCGGGCGTCAGATCGATGATTTCGACGTCATCGGCTTGGTCGATGATGGAATCGGGCACCGTCTCGCGCACCCTGACCCGCGTGATCTGGGCGACGACGTCGTTCAGGCTTTCGACGTGCTGGATGTTGAGCGTCGTATAGACGTCGATGCCCCGCGCCAGGATTTCCTGGACGTCGAGATAGCGCTTGGGGTGGCGGCTGCCGGGCGCGTTGGTGTGGGCGAGTTCGTCGACCAGGACCAGCGCCGGGTGCCGGGCAAGGATGGCGTCGATATCCATCTCGTCGAGGACACGCCCTTTGTAATCGACCTTGCGGCGGGCAATGACTTCATAGCCTTCCACCAGGGCCTGGGTTTCCTTGCGGCCATGCGTCTCGACCACGCCGATTACCACGTCGACACCGTCGGCCAGCCTGGCACGGCCCGACATCAGCATCTCGTAAGTCTTGCCGACACCAGGTGCCGCGCCGAGGAATATGCGCAGACGGCCGCGCCCTTCCCGCCCCGCATGCTCGAGCAGCGCGTCGGGGGATGGTCTGTTTTCGACGTTGCTTCTGTCGTTCGGCATCGGATTCGATCATGAATGGCGCCGGGAACCATGTCGATCCCCGGCGCCGGCCATCACCTATTTCGCGGCATCCAGCGCCAGGTTGAGAGCCAGCACATTGATCGCCGGCTCGCCGAGCATGCCCAATTCCCGGTCCTCGACCTGGCTGTCGACGAGCGCCTTGAGCTTGGCTTCGTCGATGCCCCTGGCCTTGGCCACGCGCGGAACCTGGAAATAAGCGGCCTCGGGGCTGATCTGCGGATCAAGGCCGCTACCGGATGTGGTCACCAGGTCCATCGGCACCGGCGCATTCGGATTTTCCGCCTTCAGCTTCTCGGCATCGCCCTTGATGCGCTCGATCAGCTTCGGATTGGTCGGGCCGAGATTGGAACCACCCGAGGCGCCGGCATCATAGCCATTGCCCGCGGCGGAAGGTCGTCCGTGAAAATACTTGTCGCTGGCGAAGGCCTGGCCGATCAGTTCGGAACCGATCACCTTACCGTCCTTCTCGATCAGGCTGCCATTGGCCTGGCGCGGGAACAGCGCCTGGGCGATGCCGGTCATCCCCAAGGGATAGATGAGCCCGGTCAGCACGGTGAAGAAGACGATCATGATGATCGCGGGTCTGATTTGCTTGAGCATCGGAATGATCCTTATGCAAGGCCGAGGGCCGTGACGGCCATGTCGATTGTCTTGATGCCGACGAACGGCACGACGATGCCGCCGAGGCCGTAGACGAGAAGGTTGCGGCTGAGCAGCGCGCCGGCGCCGATCGCCCGGTACTTCACGCCGCGCAGCGACAGCGGGATCAGCGCGATGATGATCAGCGCGTTGAAGATGATGGCCGACAGGATGGCGCTCTGCGGTGTCGCAAGGTGCATGATGTTGAGCGCCTGCAGCGGGCCGGTCGTCTGGCCGGGCGCGACGTAGAAGACGGCGAACATGGCCGGGATGATGGCGAAGTACTTGGCGACGTCATTGGCGATCGAGAAGGTCGTCAGCGAACCGCGCGTCATCAACAGCGCCTTGCCGATCTCGACAATCTCGATCAGCTTGGTCGGATCGCTGTCGAGATCGACCATGTTGCCGGCCTCGCGGGCGGCGACCGTGCCGGTGTTCATGGCGACGCCGACATCGGCCTGCGCAAGGGCGGGCGCATCGTTTGTGCCGTCGCCGCACATGGCGACCAGCTTGCCCTTGGCCTGCTCGTCGCGGATCAGCTTCAGCTTGTCCTCGGGCGTTGCCTGGGCGAGGAAGTCGTCGACGCCGGCTTCCGCCGCGATGGCTGCCGCCGTCATCGGATTGTCGCCGGTGATCATCACCGTGCGGATGCCCATGCTGCGCAGCTCGGCGAAGCGCTCGCGGATGCCGCCCTTCACGATGTCCTTGAGGTGGACGACGCCGAGCAGTCGCCCGTCCCTCTCGACCGCCAGCGGCGTACCGCCCGATTTGGCGACCTCGTCGGCGATCGTCTGCAGGTCGCGCACGGTATCGCTTCCGGGCCGTGTGCCATGCGTGGCCGATGTCGGCTGGCTGACATAGGTCAGGATCGAATCGACCGCGCCCTTGCGTACCGAGGAGCCGTCCATGTCGACGCCGCTCATGCGGGTCTGCGCCGTGAAGGGCACGAACGTGGCGTGCAACGTTGCCATGTCGCGGGCACGGATGGCATATTTCTCCTTGGCCAGCACCACGATCGAGCGGCCTTCCGGCGTCTCGTCGGCGAGCGAGGCAAGCTGTGCTGCGTCGGCCAGTTCCTGCTCGCTGACGCCCTTGACCGGGCGGAATTCGGTCGCCTGGCGGTTGCCGAGCGTGATCGTGCCGGTCTTGTCGAGCAGCAGCGTGTCGACGTCGCCGGCGGCCTCCACGGCCCGGCCCGACATGGCCAGCACGTTGAAGCGCACCAGGCGGTCCATGCCGGCAATGCCGATGGCCGACAGCAGCGCGCCGATCGTGGTCGGGATCAGCGTCACGAACAGCGCGACGAGCACGGTCACCGAGATGTAGCCGCCCGAGTAGGAGGCGAAGCTCGGGATGGTCGCGGTGGCCAGAACGAAGATCAGCGTCATGGCGACGAGCAGGATGTTGAGCGCTATCTCGTTCGGCGTCTTCTGGCGCTCGGCGCCCTCGACCAGCGAGATCATGCGGTCGAGGAAAGTATGGCCGGCGGCGGCGGTGATGCGCACGCGGATCCAGTCGGAGAGCACCTGCGTGCCGCCGGTGACCGCCGAGCGGTCGCCGCCGGATTCGCGGATGACCGGCGCGGACTCGCCCGTGATCGCCGCCTCGTTGACCGAGGCGACGCCTTCCACCACCTCGCCGTCGGACGGGATGATGTCGCCGGCCTCGACGAGAACGATGTCGCCGACCTTCAAACCGGTGCCCGGCACCAGCTTGAATTTCGTCCGATCCTCGCCGGCCAAAAGCTTGGCCTGGGTTTCGGTGCGCGCCTTGCGCAGCGAATCCGCCTGTGCCTTGCCGCGACCTTCGGCGACGGCTTCGGCGAAATTGGCAAACAGCACGGTGAACCACAGCCAGATGATGATCTGCAGCGTGAAGCGCGGATCGCCGCCTCCGGTGACGAGGTCCTTGACGAACAGCACCGATGTCAGTGCCGAGACGACGGCGACGACGAACATCACCGGGTTGCGGGCCAGCGTGCGCGGATCGAGTTTGCGGAAGGCACCGCCAATGGCGGGCCACAGGATGCCGGCATCCATGATGTTGGCCGATTTTGAGTGGCTCATTTTGAAGCTCCGGCTTCAATGTTGATGCGCGGCACCGATTGGTCGGATGCCGGAAAAAGATGAGGAAGTCCGTAGGCCAGCAGCCAGAGCGCGATCATGGCGGCGGCAAGCCCAAGAAATGTCGACAGGGTCGGGAAAGGAGGCGGCATTCCCTCCTTCTCCGGATCGGCCCGATGCCTGACATTGCGGCGCTTGTTGTTGAACCAGGACATGTCCGCCTCAGAATGTCTGTCCATGGATCATCGCCAGGTGCTCGACAACAGGTCCGACGGCGAGCCCCGGGAAGAAGGTCAGGCCGCCGACGATGACGATGACGCCGACCAGCAGCCCGACGAACAGCGGGCCGTCGGTCGGGAAGGTGCCGGCCGAGGCGGGCACGGTCTTCTTCGCCGCCAGCGCGCCGGCGATGGCGAGCGCTGGGATGATGACCAGGAAACGGCCCATCAGCATACCGATGCCGAGCGTGATGTTGTACCAGGGCGTGTTGCCGCCGAGGCCGCCGAAGGCGGACCCGTTGTTGGCCGCCGCCGAGGTGTAGGCATAGAGGATTTCGGAGAAGCCGTGCGGCCCGCCATTGGCGATCGAGGCCACCGCGCTCGGCAGCACCACCGCGATGGCCGTGAAGACCAGCATCGCCAGCGGCAGGCACAGGATGGCCAGCATCGCCATCTTGACCTCCTTGGCCTCGATCTTCTTGCCGAGATATTCAGGCGTGCGGCCGACCATCAGGCCGGCGACGAAGACGGCGATCAGGATGAACATCAGCATGCCGTAGAAACCCGCGCCGACGCCGCCGACGATGACCTCGCCAAGCTGCATGTTGATGAGCGGGATCATGCCGCCGAGGGCGGTGAACGAGTCATGCATGGCGTTGACAGCGCCGCAGGAGGCCGCCGTGGTGATGACCGCGAACAAAGCCGAGAGCGCGATGCCGAAACGGGTCTCCTTGCCTTCCATGTTGCCGCCGTCGATGCCGAGTGCATGGACCAGCGGATTGCCCGCGGCTTCCGCCCAGTAGCAGACGGCGACGCCGGCGATGAACAGCACGCCCATGGCGGCCAGGATTGCCCAGCCCTGGCGTTGGTTACCGACCATGCGGCCGAAGACGTTGGTCAAGGCAGCACCGACGGCGAAGATCGACAGCATCTGGATCAGGTTGGAGATGGCATCGGGGTTTTCGAAGGGATGTGCCGCGTTGGCGTTGAAGAACCCGCCGCCATTGGTGCCGAGCATCTTGATGGCGACCTGCGAGGCGACCGGGCCGAGCGCGATCGTCTGCCTGGCGCCCTCGAGCGTGACGGCATCGACGTAAGGCCCGAGCGTCTGCGGTATACCGAGCCAGACATAGACAAGGGTGAGCACGACGCAGAGCGGCAAAAGCAGATAGAGCGTGGCGCGCGTCATATCGACCCAGAAATTACCGATCGATCTTCCGGAGGAGCGGGCAAATCCGCGGATCAGCGCAATCGCAATGGCGATGCCGGTGGCGGCCGAAACGAAATTCTGGACCGTCAGGCCGGCCATCTGCACGAGGTAGGACATCGTGCTTTCGCCGCCGTAGTTCTGCCAGTTGGTGTTGGTCATGAAGCTGGCGGCGGTGTTGAAGGCGAGCGCCGGGTCGACCGCGCTCATGCCGGCCGGATTGTAGGGCAGGCTGCCTTGCAGACGCTGCAGGACATAGAGCACCAGGAAGCCCGCCAGGTTGAACAGCAGCAGGGCCACCGCATAGGTGGTCCAATGCTGTTCCTCGCGCTCGCTGGTTCCGCAAATGCGGTAGAGCCCCCGCTCGAGCGGGCGGAAGACTGGCGAAAGCGGCGTGCGATCGCCTTTGAAGACGCGGTGCATGTAGAAGCCAAGCGGCTTCACCAGCAAAGCGAGGATCCCGCAATAGAGGACGATCTGTATCCACCCGTTCAGTGTCATGGCTGTGGCTTTCCGCGCCTTCAGAAGCGTTCTGGACGAATGAGGGCGTAGGTGAGGTAAGCAAGCAAGAACAAGGTTACGCCTCCACCGAGGATGTAATCGAAAAGCATGATTCGATCCTTCCGCTCAGATTCTGTCGCAGGCTTTGACGTAGACGAGGGATAGAGCGAAGAACAAAACCCCGATCCCGACAACAATGACGTCCATGATTGCCTTCCTTGCTTCTACTTTGTCTTTCGGCCACGATGGAAGAGGCCAAAAACCGTTCGCGCTTGCTCGTCGCCTCGATGGCGACGGCATTCAAAGCTTCTGTGGCGTGTTATATGGACCCGATCGCCATAAAGGTTCGAGACGGGGCGGATGGGAAAGAAATAGGAATTTTATAAAGGTTTTCGGGGTGGGCGGCGGGCCACCCTAGACGCAGTGACGCGCTATAGGATGCCGTTGCACCCAGTCGCATCCAATGGCATTCCGAGGATTTATGGCGGAGAGAGCGACAGCCATATTGCTGTCTCATGTCGTCTCAATCAATGAAAATCATAATTTAATATCAATGCTTTAATCTGAAATGGCTGTCTCGCGCCGTTGCAACTCGCATCATCCGATGCCATTATTTTTGGCGGGTAAGATGATGGGATTGAGAATGCCGAAGATCGCGAAGGAACTTTCAGCACTAGCCGTCAAGAACTTGAAACACCCCGGATCGACCACACCGGGCAACGCTGTGTTTGCCGTTGGCGGTGTTGCCGGGCTCATGCTCCAAATCACGCCGGGCGGCGGCCGATCATGGCTATTGCGCACAACAAACATCAATGGCCGGCGTTGCGAAATGGGTCTTGGCGGGCATGACGTATCATTGGGCGAAGCCCGCGAGCGGGCGAGAGCGACCAAAGACAAAATCCGCAGCGGCATAAATCCGCTTCATGAGAAGCGCGACCGTCGCAAAGCCGCGATCGAGGCCGCAAAGCGCCATCTCACATTCCGCGATGCCGTTGACAGATTCCTTGTCGACACGCTGGCGGAATTCAGGAACGAGAAGCATCGGAAGCAATGGCAATCCACGCTGGACACGTATGCAATGCCCGTCATCGGCAATCTTGCAGTTTCCGAAGTCACCAAACATCACATGGTCGAAATCCTTAAGCCGATCTGGACGACCAAGACGGAGACGGCCACGCGTTTGCGGCAACGTTGCGAACGCGTGCTCGATTGGGCAAAGGCACACGGACACCGCGAGGGCGACAATCCGGCACAGTGGAAGGGCAATCTCAATGCCATGTTGTCCAAGCCAAGCAAGGTTGCGACAGTCGATAATCAGCCCGCCGTTCAGTTAAAAGACGCGCCCACGTGGTTCGCAGCATTGTGCAAACGCGAAGGCACGGGTGCCCGGGCATTGGAATTCGCGACATTGACCGCTGCGCGATCAGGCGAAGTGCGCGGCATGGAATGGCCTGAAATCGATTGGCACGCCAAATTGTGGACGGTGCCGGCATCGCGAATGAAAATGAGGCGGCCGCACGTTGTGGCGCTATCCGATGCGGCAATGACAATCCTAACTGCGATGAGAGAGGCCGCGGCCGCCGACACAGAATATGTGTTTCCGGCGATCCGGGGCGGCATGCTATCCGACATGACGTTGAGCGCTACCATGAGGCGGATGCACGAAAGCGAGATCGAGGCGGGCCGAACGGGCTGGCTCGACAAGAACTCGAAGCGTCCAGCTGTGCCCCATGGACTGCGGTCAACGTTTTCTGATTGGGCAGGGGAGTTGTCCGACTATCCCCGAGACATGCGGGAATTTGCGCTTGCCCACGCCATCAACAGCGACGTTGAGGCCGCATACCGGCGCGAAACCATGATTGAGAAGCGCCGCGCCATGATGAGCGATTGGGCTGCGTTTTTGCGGGGCGGGAACGGACCAAAGCTCTAAGACATGAGCCTCGGCGACGCTGGCCGAAGGCGATAAGTTCGCGAGCAAAACGGAACGCTAAGCTGTTCAGCAACATCGCTCAGTTCGATGGGCGTGCGTGACGCCACCTTCTAATTTCGGCTGGCTAAGCGCACGCCGGGTCCACCACCATTCTCTGGAATAAATTCGATGCCAGCGTTCTCCAGGGCGCTTTGTACCGCCTGCAGGGTGTTGTCGAACAGAACCTCGCCGCGCTCCAATCGCGCGATAGTGTTGGGAGAGACCTTGGCGAGGGCAGCAAGCTCCCGAATGCCTAGATGAAGAGCTGCCCGCGCCATCCGACACTGGGCCGAAGTTATTGCCATTCGTAGTAACCCTGTTACTAAGTGTTGCATTTGCTGGCCATAGATAGTAACACTGCTACTACCGCTGATGCCGACAAGCATCTTGAGCGGTTGGACAGGTGCGGTCACACCTGTCCAACCTAACCACAACCCCAGCTTTCATAGAGCTCAGATCATGGATGATTCCGACAATAGCATGAGTTTGTCTTTCGTCACCCGGCGGCGCTTGCTGGCGGGCACGGCCACGGCCGCCGTGGCATGGCCCTTCCAGGTAAAGTCGCGGGCCGCCGAACTGTCGGACGGCAGCAGCGCAGCTGATCCTGCTCTTCGTCTGTGTGAGAACTGGCAAAAGATCCGCGATGAGACATTGGCGCTGTGCCGCGAACAGCAACGGTTGGAGACGCACCTCGCCAGGACGGTCGGCTTTCCCTACGCCAAGGTTCGGCTTGCCGACGGTACGGACGTGGCGCTCCATTCCATCGAGAGCCTGAACGATGCCTACTCTCCTGAAAATGAAGTCGAATGGCGCAGGGCGCTTGCGGATTTCGCGGCACACCAGGCGCGCTGGGACGCTGCTGATGATGAGATCGGCTATTCGAGAACAGACGAACTGATCCGACAATCGGAAACAGCCGAAAGCGCACTTCTGGATGATCTACCGCAGACAGCGGCCACGTCCATCGAAGGCATTTTGGCCAAGCTCACGGTCATTCTGCGTGACGGTGAGCACTGGGAACATCCGGACGATTTCCCCTGGCCGCATATCCGATCGGTGCTGGATGACCTCGCCCGCCACCATAAATATCGATCTAGCGACGATCACCGGATCGATCGGGCAACCGTTGGTTGGCAGCCCTTATAGGTGGTCAGGAAGCAGTCTGCCTCGAAGGAAGCCTGATCGGAGGCAGCCCGTCACGGCCGCTTCGCTCCAAAGTTGCCCTGCTTGAGCAAGCCATCTTGATGGGCGCGAGGCCGACCATCGTTTCGGTTTGCCGTTTTCGCTCGCCTCGGCGGCGCTCCTGGCGGACATGGCAGTAATCCTGCCGCCGTGACCGCTGCGTCTCGATGAAGGCCAGCTTTCCGCGCAGTGTGCATCACCCTCATCACAACTTGTCGCCCTCGTCTTGCAGACGCCATGAAACGGGATTGGTGATCCAGCGACTGATGTCGGATTCATGCCAGCCTGCACCGTGGATACTGATCTGGATCTGGCGTGGGAAGGTGCCGTCGGCGATCTTGCGATAGATGGTGGACCGGGACAGACCTGTCCGGGAGACGACGGTTTTCAGGCGGATGATACGGTCTGGTTCGCGCATGGACGCACTGCCTCCTGCTGGTTGTTTTTGACTGCTCCTGACCAAGAGAGGACAGACACTTGCGGGCGCGCAAGCAGGTTTTCCGCGTCATCGTGCCCCGGAATAGAGACGGCGGCAGATAGGACTGTCTAGAGTCCAATGCCCCGGCCCCGCCCGAGGTCGATGCCGTGGGTGAATGCGAGTTCCGCACCAAGGCGCCGACCAGAATCGACGCTGATGCCAAGGTCGTGCTTTCGGTTGGCGAGGATGGATTCAAGCTGCGGATCGCGCTCGAGGCTTTTGGCCATGTCACCCATCGCCGATCGCGTGGCCTTGTAGCCGGACATGTCACCCGCCTGATACTGGTGCTGGCTGGTCCGGTCGAGTTTGTGCCAACGCTCCACGAAATGATCTGCGCGGCGGCCCGGATCGTTGTCCAGCCCGGTGCGGATTTCGGTTTCAAGCTGGAGGGCGCGGATGGCGCGGTTGATCCGTCCGCCGGCGGCCTCGGCGACAAGTTCCGGGCTCTTGACATAAGCCGCCTCGGCATCGCGCCAGCCATGGGGCCGCACCTCGTCGAAGGCTTTTCGGGCGTCAGCCAGTTCGCGCAACCGCATCGGGCTGGCCTTGTTTCCCGCGCCCTCGTCGCTGAATATCGCGTCCATGGCGCGGGCATGACGCACGAGCGCATCGGTTCGGGCTTTCCGCAACGCCGCTTGCCCGTCCTCGGCGATCTCTCTGGCGGGCGCGGCGGGTTCGAGGCGCACTTCCTCTCTTTCCGGCCTGCGCATGGCGTCGAAGTCGGGCGCGCCATCTGCCGAAGGGCGCCGGCCGTCGAACATGTTGCGTAGCCTTTCCGGCACGACCTTGCGCACGATCTCTGCGACACGCTCGCGAAAGGTGATGCCGCGCCGCTCGGCATAGCTGTGCGCCGGATCGATCTGCTCGTAGTCCGACGCCATGTCCTTGGCGCGGTCACGTGACAGCGTACGGACAAGCCGGTCCCGTGTCGCGAAGTCGTCGCCGCCGTAATGCAGGTCCATCCCGTCTCGATGCCGCGACAGGGCAACGTAGCTCCCATGGGCATCCATACCCGGCGTCGCCAGGACGTGGGTTCGGTCAACCGTCATGCCCTGCGCTTTGTGGATTGTCGCGGCATATCCGTGGTCGATGTGGGCATAGTCTTTCAGGTCAAAGCGAACCGAACGCCCGTCATCGGTACGTGCCGTCATGCTTTGTACGCTGACATCCTCCACGATGCCAAGCGTGCCGTTCTTGACGCCGAGCCCACGTTCGTTGCGCAGGAACATGACACGATCGCCGCGTGCGAAGTTCCGTGCACCGCGTTCCACATCCACGTGAACCTCGTCGCCGAGATCGCCGGCCGCACGCATGCGCTCACGCGCTGCCTGGTTGAGCATGCGCACCTCATCGTTGGTGTGGCTGAGAATGATCCGGCTTGCACCCGGCGCTGCCTGCCTGTCGCGCTCCCAGCGTTCGACTAGATTGCCGCGCGCCTCGTCGCGCGTCGCGGCCTCGTGCACCATGCCTTGTTCATCATAAGCGCTGATCGCAGCCCCTATCCTGCCGGTTGCCAGGTCGCGCGTGGCGTCGCGCTGCCAGTCCTCGCGCTGCCGGCGGACCTGGCCGATTTCGACGCCGCCGTGGCGCTCGTGAATCGAACGGAATGCAGCACCCGCTTCGATCGCCTGCAACTGCTGCGGATCGCCAACAAGAACGACTTTTGCGCCGACGTCCGCCGCATGGGAGAGCACGCGCTCCAACTGGCGCGTGCCGACCATGCCTGCCTCGTCGATCACCAGGACATCGCGCGCGGTGAGCAAATCGCGGCCCTGTCCCCAGCCGTGTTCCATGCTGGCGATGGTGCGCGAGGCAATGCCTGATCCGCCTTCGACATTCTCTGCGGCAATGCCGGAGAGTGCGGCGCCTTTAACCTCATAGCCCGCTGCTGCCCATGCCTGGCGTGCAACGCCGAGCATCGCACTCTTGCCCGTGCCTGCAAAACCGACAACGACACCAAGACCGCTGCCACCTATGATGTGATCCAGCGCCTCGGACTGCTCGCCGGACAGGACAAGGCCGTGTTGCGCTGAGCGCGCCAGAGCGGCTTCGCGATGTGCATCACTCACCGCATGGCGCTCTTGTCCGCCATTCTTTCTGCCGAGTGGTGCAGGCGCTGTTCGGTCTCGATCATCTGCCGCGTGGTGAAGCGATCTTCTGCGCGTCCGTCCTTGCCGAGTTCGACGAGATCGGGCGCGCTGCTGATGGCTGCCACGACCGCGTTGAACTGCTCCATTCCGTCGCTGTGACGATGCGAGAACTTCGCGATGTCGTGGCGCGTAAAAGTCGATTGCTGATGCGTGATGGCATTCAGCGCGACGGATGGATCGGCAATGATGCGCGCGCCATTGTTGCGCGCGATCTCGCGGTGAAGTTCGGCGCGATCTGCTTCAGTGTCGGCAGCGTCGAGGCCGCCGCTCTCGATGCGTTGAGCCGGGGCACCAATCTGGGTTTGCGGCTCCAAGGCAATGCCCTGCGCTTCCAAACTGCGATGATCGATGCGGGCGTCGACGTCGAGTTCGGCAAGGCGCTCATTGGCAAGCTCGGCCCATCGCTCGCGCCAGCGCTCGACCAGTTCAGTCTGGTTCCAGTCGCGCACCTTTGCGCCAAAACCGTTCTCGTCCACGGACCGCATGGTGAGCATGACGTGGGCATGAGGTTTGGGACTGCCATCCTCTGCTCTGTCCCAATGCACATTGAGATCGGCGACCATGCCCCGGCTGACAAACTCCGCCTGAACGAAGTCGCGCGCCAACTCGATGCCTTGCGCCTGGCTCAGTTCACGCGGCAGGGCAAACTCCACCTCGCGGGCAAGCTGGGCATCCTTGCGCACTTCGAAGGCTTCGACATCGTTCCACAGCCGTTCGCGGTCGCTCCAGGCGTCCGGGGCATCCTCCGGCAGCATCACCTCGGAATGAACGACACCGCGCTTGGCCGAAAAATCATGACTGCGTTCAATGCGCTCGTCGCGCAGCCGCGAGGCCGAGCGGTAGGCGGCGGATGCCACAGCACTGCTCCCAGCCTTGCGGCCAATGACCTTGACGTGAAGATGATAGATCGCCATCGCGACCAGATCATTTGCACGTCAAAGCCCACGTCGGCACGACGTATAAGCGCGCCCTCCCTCGAAAAAATCTCCGGATGGACCAGCCCGTCCCCGGCTGTCTCGGCAACCCTGAAGCCTTCCGGCAGACGCTCCCCTATCATCGCCGCATCGACAATCAATGGAGACAGTCATGCGTAAACCACGGGACTTCGACGCGGAACTGAAAGCGCTAGACGACAAGGCACGAGAACTCAAAACGCGAAAGGTGCAGCAACTTGGCGAACTGGTGATCGCCAGCGGCGCCGATCAGCTCAGCGCCGACGAACTGGCTGGTGCTCTGGTCGCAATCGCTGAAACGCAAGACACCGCAAAACGTGAGGCATGGGCCAAGCGTGGGGTGACGTTTTTCGAGAGCAGGTCCCGGCGAACTGCTCCGGCATCTCAGCGCAACCTGCGCAGCGCTCCAGCGCAACCGGGCAGCCCACAATCGCCGGCAAGCGGCTCAGGCCCGCAATGACATGCGCACCTGGCAGGTTGAGCGCCGCAAGCGCACCCGACACCTGATCGAACTCGGCGGCCTCGTCGTCAAGGCAGGCATCGTCGAGCTGACCAACGACGATCGCGCCATCATATACGGAGCGCTACTCTGGATCGCCGCGAAGTTGCAGAGCCATGAACGCGATCATGCGCGCAATCTATGGGCCGCGAAGGGAAAGCAAGCATTCAATGCGGAACGGCTTGAAGAGCGAAAGGACCAGCGAATCGGAGAGTCCGCCAGAGGCACTTGTGCAAAGCCACAACCAACACAGGCCGTCGGAAGCATGCAGCCTTCCATTTCTGATTGAAAACCCGAGCCGGACCGATGCTGTTTTGAGTTACGTCATTGCATTTGAGTGCAGGTGAGACATATCCCCTCGGCGATCGCATCTCCTGGGCATGCCTCGTCCGTACAAGACCGCTCGCTCCACCTCGGTGGTCCGTTCGCACACGAAGCAGTAAAGCGACGTGGCCCCGGGCGTCTTGGTTTTGAACTGTGCAAGATGTGGCCACTCACCTTGCCAGTCGTGATTAGCTGCAAAATAGCAGTGAGGGCATAGATAGGCACGGTGGCTTGCTGTCGAAGCCGAAGAACCGCTTCGCTTCTGCCGGCGTCAGCTGCCGGATAGCGCTGCCGACCTCTGATAGAACCTTGTTATGTGCATCGCCTCCTTGCCGTGACTGGACGCGGAGCATAACGTTCCCAAGAGATGGAATTTCCAAGAGGAGGAATTTCAAATGACCGATGCAGATTGGGCAGCCGTTAAGGGAGTGGTGGAAGTCATAACTCTAATTATTGCCGTGGCAACGTTTGCCCGCGCTGCCTTCGAATATCGCCGGAAGAATGCAATGGAACGTTTTGACAAATTTCAAGAAATGCGTGAAAGATGGGATGGATCCAAGGTAATTGCTGAAATCCTAGATCACGCCAATGAACTTGAGACTGTGTCTAACGTTCACGCCAGTGTCAGAATTGACGACCCTTTTTTTATTGTGTGCAAGAATCTCTTTGAAACAATGAAGTCGTACGAGCGAAGCCCTATGCCATCGGCCGACACATTCCATTTTTAGTGAGGTGGTGGCGCGGGTCGTCTGGTGCCGCTGCTTCGCTCCATCGCAGGCTGGTGGGGCAAAACATCGGCCGGCCCGCGTCATCGGTCCCTCCGTGGCGCGAGTTCCTCATTTCAGAGGATGTCGGAGCAACACGCATTGCTGGCAGCACACCTTGTCCCGCACATCGTCGATCGTGACGGGACCTCTCGTGGTGCGAATGTGCACCGCGAGACGCGGATTGGGACAAGTGCAGGTCGATCAATACCCGTATTTTCGACCTCGCAAATCGAAGGCCGCCTTTCCACCCTCAATCAGGTTGGTGATGTAGTCTCGAATAGCAGAAGTCTCAATCGCACCATCCACCGTCAAGCTGACCGTCGGACCCTCCACGACACCACCTGGTCCGGCTTCTCGTGTGCGAAGCGCAATCACTTTGTCCGCGTCCCCATTGACCACAATGTTTGGGTTGTGTGTCGTGAAAACGAGTTGCCTGTGGGCTTTCGATGTACGGATCAGGCTTACAATCTTCATAATTACCCGGTTGTCCAAGTCGTCTTCCGGCTGGTCTATGATCAAAGTGCCTGCCGACTGTCTCAGCAGCAATTCAAGCAGCGCCGAAGCCTGCTGTCCCGGAGAAGCACGGCCGAACGGCATTTCCTTGCCGCTCTCGTCGACGTACGTCATCACTATCCGATCCAGAGGGATAGCTGAGACGATCTGCCCGAGCGTGCTGTCGTTCAGGTTCGAGTAGACCTTGCTGGCCTGCCGTTCTGTGATCGTAACGTCACCAAAAAGGAGCGTGCTGATCCTGGAAGTGAGTTCGGAACCGGCTTCGACCGGGCTGCCAGCGGCAATCTTCAGTTGATAGATAGCCATAAACTCAGCGACGATCTGGTCCCAAGCTGCCGGGTCTGCGGCTATCGCGGCGGCGACCCAAGTTGAGCACTTCTGTCCGGCATCCGTAATGTGACTTCCCTCTGTCAGTCGTTGAAGCGCCGTGACATATTGCTCGGGTCTCCAATCGCGGCCAAGGCGAGCTTTCAGCAGGCCGCTCGACTTTCCGGCCACCTGTTCCGCTGCCCGCTGCAAAACTTCGCGGCGAGTGACGAGCAACTCGTCAAGCTCTTGCTTGGCTCGAACAAAGGTAGGGCCGTGGACGCTGGTCTCCTGTTCTCTGGCAATGGCTTTCGCAGCAATTTGCTCCGCACTGCTCAAGTCTTTCGCTAAGCGGGAACTGTCGTCTATCAGCGATTGACGCCCGCGCTCGGCGTCATGTGCGTCGAGCATCACGCCCGCGAAGGTTGCATTCGCAAGCTCCTGCTGGGCCAACGCGGCCTGGTGTTTCTCATCAAGCTCACTGAGGGTCTTTTGAACGTCGGCAATTGCAGCTCGAATACGGCCCCGAGCGTCCTCGACCTCCTTCTGAAAGAGCCGCAAGTGCTCAAACTCTTCGGTGGGCAGATTTTCGGGGAGTTCAATCTTGGCAAGGTGTGTGTCGTTCTCAAACTGCGTCTGGTCAAATGCGATGAGGTCGGATGCGGTTTCCAAATATGCGTTCGCGCGCGCGTACACCCGTGTTTTCTCGATCACAGCTAGATTTTCAGCAGACATGCCCCCTTGGGCTAACAAGCCATTGACCGCTGTTAGCCGCTCGTTGAGGTCCGCAACGCGATCTCGCGCCTGCTTCAATTCCAGCCTCGCTTGCCAATGGGAGACGAGCTGTTGAAGTGCTGTCGTTACCGCTCGTCTTGCGTTGACAATGGCCCGATCAATCTCCCGCCTTTTCGCGAGTTCTTCCGCCGCCGCGATACCGGTGATTTGGTCAAAAGCTGTTGCTTGATCTGCTGTTAGCGACGAGAGCCCCTTCTGGCGAAATGCTCTGGCTCTGAAACGCTCCCGAGCCGCATCGAGCGTCAGGCGCGTTTCGCTGTTGTGTTGGTCTACAATCGATATGTAGTTCCTGGTTGCGAGCTTGCGTTCCCAACGCTCGCGCACAGCCTCTCGCTCGAGCACAATTGCCACATATCCATCTGCCAAGGTGTCTTCGATCAACTCGTCTTCGCGAGACTTGCTGGAGGGCTCATCCCCTGCTCTGGGAATGTCGCTCTCGGTGCGGCCCAGACTAAACCGGAGATATTCCAATAGCCCCGCGCACAGCGGCGGTGCCGTCCGAATGGGTGTCCGTTAGGGTTGGCCTCTCCCAACGGACAGTCTAATCAGCGTACATCATGCTAACGGACACCGAGGAAGCCCATGTCCAAGGTCATTCTCTATGCCCGCGTCTCGATCGTTGACCAGACGATCGGGCACCAAAGGACCCAAGCGGAGGCTGCTGGGTTTACCATAGACGAGGTGGTGGCAGCCCACGAGCTCTCCGGCGTCAGCCCACGCTTGCCAAGGAAGACCCTGCCGCTGCCGAGAGGACGCTTGCCACTTGGGGAATATAGCGAGGAAGCATTATGTTCCGCGACGGTGGGAGAGGAAGGATGTCCAAGCGGCGACGCATTGCGGAACTGGCGAGAGCTCGGCGGCTAGATAGCCTACCGCCGCACAGAGGTTTTTCGGAATTCCACGGCGGCATTTATGATCAGCACGACCATGTGGTGCCTTGGACGATATCGGCACACCGGGTCAACAGCCCGGTAATGATAATCGGTCAGGACTGGAACTCTGCGGACAACCTCGGCAGGCCAGTAGTCGATGAACAGGTAGCTCTCGGGCAAATCCCTTGGCTGCCCTCCAATATCAACCTTCAGGCACGACTGGCGCAGCATTTCGGGATGAACTTCGGAGATACCTACGCAACCGATCTTTTCGTGTTCGCGAAGCCCGGAAATATGACGGCCCGAATTCCATCCAACCACCTTCGGTACTGCGCCTGTCGTTACGCCGTCCCGCAAATTGAAATCATTCGACCACGAATAGCGGTCTGCTTAGGTGTGTCGACCTACAATGCCATTCGAACTCACCTTACGCGCCGCCCTCGCGTGAGGTTGAGGGACGCGCTTCAGGAGGACGAGCCCTTATTGATTGGCAAGACAAATGTCGTGGTGGTTCCTCACACCGGCGCATGGGGCAAACGTATTGCCAATGCCGGGGAGTATTGGGAGCGTGCGGCGGAGTTTCTCCGATAGGCTCTCTATCGTGTCCCGTCAGGGCATTTCAGTGGCTTTGAGGGTCCGGGAGTAGAATGTACCGTCCGGACCTGAAGGATCGCGCTTGATTCCTGTCCGGTAGCGGCAATGGAGAGGTGTCTAGGGTGGGCGTGCAATCTGCCCTCCGGTCCCTTCGACATCACTCAAACGTCCCCATCGGACATAGAAGAGGCCCTATCGGCGCTTCCTCTCGCTCCCCAACGCCGCGAGCAGTCGCTCACCGCTTTTGCCAGAATTGTGATTTCGATGGGTCCAAGATATCGTTTTACGATGGGAATGGCACCCCGGCCGGATGTCTCCTGCCGTCGCATGCTGTCAAAATCAATAGCATCCTGGGCTTTTTGGCGGGTAAGTTCTGGAATTCACTATAAGTTATTGATTTTTTGATGATATGGCGGAGAGAGCGAAACCCGAACAGCGTAGCCCCGGCGTTGCGCCAACGGCAACCTGGGCAGGCGTGAGAGCAAACGCTAATCCTTCTTTCTCGCTTCCCAGGTGGCGACTAGGAAGGTGGCCATAGTGCCCGCTAGGTTTACTGCCAGTTCCGCATGCCGGGGCAGTGGCTTGGCACGCCTCGGCCCAGGGCTATGAGCGTCGCTGAGCTTGTTGCGGAGCGCTCCGAGTGACTCGACGATGTTCTGGCAGCTGCCGAGTATCTTCCTGAACACCTCCTCCGAGTAGTCGTCGGGGGCCAGCTTTAGGCGCTTGGATAAGCGGCGATACAGTGTGGGCAGCTCGGCTTCTTCGTCGTAGGTCTCACCAGCCTTGTGGAGGACCCATTTGCAGACGTCCTCAAGCAAGGTCCGCGCCAGAGTGATCGCGCCGGCCGGGTCGGATGAGCGGCGATCGATCGCCATTTGCCATCGGCTGCTTATGTCGCCGGGATTGAAGGCGGCCAGCACCGCCGAGATACTCTCATCGGCGGGCACACCCGCTGGTAGCGGCCGCAGCTCGTAGATGGGACTACCCGACATCCGCCCTGCATCGGCAAGATGATAACCGTCGTGACGCAGATGGGTGTTGAGCTCGGCCACCAGTTCCTTCTGCCGCGCTGCGGATTGAGCGAGCGGATGTACGATCTCATTCAGGAATTTGCTCACAACTGAGCGCGAGCAAGAAAAGAAGCCCAATGTGGCCAGAAAGTCAGGTATTTTCCAGCTGCGATTTTTGACCCGACATTCGGCTATGTCGTCTGCCAGGGTGTGAGGCGATGCCCACAGATCGCGGCTGTGATCCTCGAACACCGGTTTCATATCCTTTACCGGCCAGATGCGGCTGACGAGCGCGAGATCGTCCATCTCGGATGCGAGGGAGCCGCTTCCGAAAATAAAGGCGATGCGCTTTCGAGTGAGCTCTGTGATGGGTGGACTGCCAAGTTCGTCGATCGCTGCAATCGCTTCACTGAGCTCGTAGCTGTTGATTTCCTCGAGTAACTGGCGTCCCACTGACAAAAGGTCGGTGGCCGGCACCTCGGCGAGGCGCTTCGAGGCGTATTTGAACTTGCTATTGAACGCCTCATCGGTCGTGCCATCACCCAGGCCTAGCCGTTTGCACACGCCCGGCACGTCATACGCTTTGTGACCTGCGATCGAGTCTGCAATGAGGGTCCGCAACCTTTGCAGCTGTTCTGTCGAGGGGCGGGGAGGGCTCATTTGGCGAGCCGGAAAGTGGTGCTCCGCGCGGCATTAGAACTGCGCGGGATCTCGCCCGCGGAACGGTCCGGCGTTGCTCTCGTCCACGTCACGCCTAAACGGTAAGCTGGGCGGGCCAAGGCGCGAGAGCGATCAAGAATCGAAGTCGCTAAAATGACGCGACTCATCACTTCAGCTGCTCCACCTTCCCGTCCGCTCACAGTTGCGATCCGCCGTTGCGAGCCACGTCATCCGAGCTATCCTGCAGCTTGACCAGAAGGTAGCCGGGATAGTGGATGACCTGATCGAACTCGCGGGAAACGGTGTCCACGAACTTCATGACACGTTGGGTCGAGCAACTCACGCAAGCGCTCGCCGACCACGAGGACGGACGTCCGGCCGCCGAGGGCAGCTAGCCGGGTTCCCCCCCGAGCGTCAGTGCTATTGAGACTGCCCATCCGGATCAACCAGCCTCCGCCAGGTTGAGTTCGAAAACACTCAGTGAGGTGCCGTTGCCGACTGCATCCCTTCCGAGTAGGCGGCCAGTGTCCAGGCAAGGTTTTCCGAGCTGCCCTGCTTCGATCACTTCAACCGACCGCGTGCTGGCGACCCGTAAGGTGAATGCACTTCTGCGTCGTCGGTAAAGATAGCAGCGCAGCCGGCAGCATCTCCCGATCGATACAACGCGACATACATGTCCCAAATCTCCTGGAGATCATCGAAGATCGACAGCGTTTCTTCCTTCGTCGTCCGGCGCAGTTTAGCGATGGCTAATAATTGCGGAGCTAGGGCTGGCAGTCAAAGGCGTGCTTTTTCCCCTCACCAGGTGAATCGCTCGACAGAGCTATCCTTTGTGGCTATTGTCGCAGAATGTCAAAAATTGAGAAAGTCAGAAATTCGAAAGTCGGTCGACCTCATTCTGACACCGACCAGATAACGATGCGACTTCCCCGAGAGATTGGTGTCGCTCTGGACAATTTTCGGCGCGACCAAGGCGACTTGCCAATGCGCACTGAAGCGATGCGCCGTATCATCCGTGAATGGCTGATCGGGCATGGCTACCTCTAAAGGCATAATCCAGTTCAGCATCTTTTAGGACCTTCTTGACGTCCCTTCGGCTCGTTGCAAGTTGCCGCCGTGTCGCTTTGGCGCACAAACAGACGGCGCTTGTGCGTGCAGTCCGGAGTACGGCACATTCATTTCGGCCTTGACCACGGCAGACCATCACCATGCTGAGCTTTGGGCGGCGCGACAATGATTCTGGATTACCGCCCGCCCAGCTGACTGACGCCAGCAGAGATAAGGCAAGCCAGCCAGACCGCACTCGATCGTCGGTGACGATGTTTCGTGCGTCGACCGCGGGCCAACTGGCATTCGCCGCCGCCTCGGCGGCAAAGCTGCTCCGGTAGTGCAACTCAGAGGACGAACGATGGAATTCTCTGCGGGCTGGGCCTAGAGATGGACGTGACAGTTGTGTGCGGCGACAGATCCCCATGTGCTGTTTGCGGTGCTGAAGCCGTTTCTGCCGCGATTGCGTCGCGTTGGCCACGAGTGGCGCCAACCTCGCCTCCAGCCGATTTGCCATGATCGATGACATAACAGGCTTCCAACTCGTGCGGCAGCCGACAAGCGCACCGGCTAGGGCATCACCGGCTATGAGGAGCGCATGGAAAGACTTAGCGTACCACAATTTACTTCTGGCGGAAGGAGGAATGCACCGACGCAAGAAGCGGGCTCAGGATATAGTCGAGCGCCGTGCGCTCCTCGGTGACAATCATCACCGAGGCCGGCATCCCCGGATACAGCGTGATCTGCGGCGCTGCGGCTAATTCGGCCGGGTCGACCGCGACATCGGCCACGTAGTAGGGGAATCCGGTCTTGCTGTCGGTGACGCGATCTGCCGAAATGCGGGTTACGCGTCCGTGAATGATAGGAATGGAACGCTGCTTGTATGATGTAAAGCGCACTTCCGCCATCATGTCAGATCGCAGGCTCGATATGTCCTCGACGCGCACCTGCGCCTGGACGACTAGCGAGTTCCGCGTAGGCACAATGTCTAGGATCGTCTGCCCGGGGGCAACGATTGCGCCGGTGGAAAAGACGCTTAGGTTCATCACCTGGCCGTCATAGGGCGAGCGGACCACGGCCCGATCCACGGCGGCCTGACTCGCAAACATCTTGGGCACAAGGTCCGCTAACTGCGATTGCGTATCGATCAGCATTGCCGAGAGCTTGGCACGGCGTTCGTTGGTAAGCTGTGCGATCTGGCTTTCGAGCTCGGCCTTGTTCTGGCGGTTCCCCGCGATCTCGCCGAGACTCTGGTCTATCAGGCCTTGCAGGTCGGAAGCGGTGCGGTCGAGCTCAAGGATGCGCGTGCGCGTGGTCAATCCGGCCTTCAGCAGCTTGTCCAGGCCCACCTTCTCGTCGGTGATGGACTTCAGCTGCGCCCGGAAGGATTCCACACGTGCTTGCTTGCCGTCGATCTGCTCATCGAGTTCTGCGATCCGCTTCTGCAGAATCTGCCGAGCGCCTGCCATCGAGGCGCGCTGGCTTTCGAGATCGGCTATCTGGCTGGCCATCGCGTCCTGCAGATACGCCTGATGCTCGACGGTGATGTCCTTCGGAAAAGCGACCGCCTCCTTGCCGTCCAGCTCTGCGCGGATGCGGGCATCGGTCGCGCGCAACAAAGCATATTGCTGGGAATAGAGATTGAATTCGGATCGGTTCTTCGTGTCGTCCAGCACCAGCAATATGTCGCCGGTCTTGACGATGTCGCCGTCCTTGACGTGTATCTCCTTCACCGTGCCGCCATCGAAATGCTGCACGCTCTTGCGGTTCCCTTCGACCTTCACGACCGCGTCCGCGAGCACCGCGCCGTTCAGCGGCGCCATGGCGGCCCAGCCGCCGAAAATGCCGAAGAAGGCAACGATGATCAAAAGGCCGACGAGAGTGGGCGCCTTAATCGAATCCGAGGCGATGGGGCCGGTCTCGTCGGGCAGGCTGCGATAGATGAAGGCACCGTCGCTCAACGATCTCTCCTGACCCGGCTCATTGCGTTGCCACCACGGTCGGAGCCGCGCGCTGGTTGAGCAGCGCCACGATCTCGTTTCGCATGCCGAAGGCTTCGACCGCACCGTCGCGTAACAGTAGGATCTTGTCGACATTCGCGATCGTCGAGGGCCGGTGCGACACGATGATTACCGTGCTGCCGCGGCGCTTGAGCTCGATCGCGCAATCGCTCAGCGCTCGGTCGCCGTCGGCGTCCAGATTAGAACTCGGCTCGTCGAGAATGATCAGTTTCGGCATACCGAAGACTGCACGCGCAAGCGCGATCCGCTGCCGGTAGCCGCCCGACAGTACCGCGCCGCCATCGCCGATCTGTGTCTCATAACCCTGCGGCAGGCGGATGATCATGTCGTGCACGCCGGCCAGGCGGGCGGCCTCGATAACCTCCTGGTCGACATTGGTCTTGAAGCGGCCGATGTTTGCAGCGACGGTGTCGGAGAAGAGCTCGATGTCCTGCGGCAGGTAACCGATATGGTCGCCGAGCGCGTCTCGACCCCACTGTGTCATGTCGGCGCCGTCCAGTCTGACGGTTCCGCGGCTAGGCTGCATGACCCCGGCCAGGTGGCGGGCGAGCGTGGATTTGCCCGCGCCGGAGGGGCCGATTATGCCTAGTGCCTCGCCGGCCTCTAGCCGGAACGAGATGTCCCGCAGCAGAACCTTCTGCAGACTGGGAATCGCATAGCTGACCTGCTCGACCGAGATCTTGCCTGTTGGCTTCGGCAGATTGAACGAACGGTCGTTGCTCGCATCGCTATCGACCAGCTTGCGAACCCTCGCCAGCGCGCTGCGCGCCAGGACAAGGCTGCGCCACGCGCCGACGATCTGCTCGACGGGCTGCAAGCCGCGGCCCAGCAGAAGGCTTGCCGCGAAGATGGAGCCGGCGCTCGTTTGCCGTTCGATGACCAGATAGGCGCCAAGGCCGAGGATGAGCGACTGCATGGTCAGCCGAAGAAACCTGATCAGCCCGGACATGAGCGCGGCGCGGTCGCTGGCGTCCGCCTGACGCCGAAGCGCCAGGTTTCGATCGCGTTCCCAACGGCGGATAAGACCGTCGAGCATGCCCATGGCGCGGACGACCTCCGCGTTCCTGAGGCTCATCTCGGTGAAGGCGTAGTTGGCCGTTGCCAGGTCGTTGGCCTGCTTCAGCGGCCCGCGTACCAGATATTCGTTGCCCACCGCCATTGCAACGAGCAGCAGCGATGAGCCGAGCGCGAAGAACCCCAGCCACGGGTGCAGCAGGAAGATGATGGCGATGTAGATCGGCGACCAAGGCAGGTCGAGCAGCGCGTGGATGCCACTCCCGGTAACGACCTGCCGGAACGTGTCGAAGTCGCGGATCGGCTGGCTCTGCGAGGCGCCCGGCAAGGATGCTTCGAGCGAGTTGGCGACGACCTTCGCCGAAAGCAGCCGGTCGAGGCGTGCGCTAGCGCGGGTCAGGATCCTGGCGCGCACCAAATCGAGGCCGGCTAGCGCAAGGAAGGCCGCCAGCAGCATTATCGTAAGCATCAGCAGCGTCGTTTCGCTACCGCTGGTGACCACCCGGTCATAGATCTGCAGCATATAGAGCGGCGAGGCGAGATAGAGCAGGTTGATCGCTAGACTGAACGCTGCCGCGACCAGGAAATAATGGCGACACGCCAGCAGCGCGTCCTCGACCACTTTACTTTTGCTGTTGAAAGTCAATGACCCAGCGGAGAACCGCCCCTCTGTCCTGTTGCACGCCCGGAACCGATGTTACTCCAGATCCTTCAAACGGCCACGCAGTCGGTTCCTTTACCTGCCGTAAACCTTAATTGGTAAGCTGAATCGGCGACCGGCCGATCCAGAAGTTGAGCCGCGTGGTGCCTGCGGCTCACCCTCAACGTTCACGCCCCGAGACCACTCGCCGTCAGACCATATTGAACTACCGTCCTACCGGCCCCGTCGTCGACAAGCGTGAAGCTGTGTTCATCGAAGATGCCCAGGAGGTGGAGCGTGGCATTGTGAGTGCCATCGGTCACGGTCAACGTTCCTCCAGTGCCGGTCGAATCTACCTGATAGGCAGCCGATGTTCCCGCGCCGAACAGGATATCGCCGAGGTCGATCTTGTCGTCGTTGGTCATCCCGCCGATCCTGCCGCTGAAGTCGAACGAATCGTCCAGCTGCAGCGTGCCGGCCGCATTCTGCGCGAAGGTCACATCCGTCGACGAGGCTGCGCCGAACTCCAGCTTCGACAAATTGCCGATCGTGGCGTCCCCCGTCCCGGTGACCTGGCCGTTGATCGTGATGTTGCCGCCATTGGCCCAGAGCAATCCGGAATTGGCGAGCGTCCCGGTGATGGTCAGGCCTCCAGAGCCCGTCGCCTCCAGCGTCCCCGAGTTGACGGTGGTGTTGGCGCCAGCGTTGATGACCAGGGCGTGGGTGCCGGTGGCGACGATCGTCCCCTGGTTGTTCAGGGACAACAGGCCGCCGCCCAGTTGGCCGGCGCCGGAGATGATGTTGTCAACGTTGGTCAGGGTGACGTCCGCGCTCGTGCCGGAGATAACGTTCCAGTCGCTATCGGACAGCACGACCTGCCCGCCGCCCTGCAGGGTGATGCCGTGCTGGATGATCTGCAGTAGCGTGTCGCTGCCCGCGGAGTCGAGCGAGATGAGGCCGGTGTTGTTGATCGTGCCGCTCAGCGGCAGCATGGCGCCGTCGCCGATCGACATAGTGCCGGCGTTATTGACCACCGGCGTCTGGTCGAAGACGAAATTGCCGGCGCTGAGCGCGGAGGAGTGGACGCCATCGAGCGTGATCGACTGTCCGTCGGCAAGGGCAATTACCGCATTGCCGCTGCCGTCGTCGGTCATGTGGGCCTGCACGTCGGCAAAGCTCTGGAAGCCGGAATAGCCAATCAGGTCGATCTTGTCCGCGACCTTGTCGAAGCTGTGCACGGTGTCGTTGCCGATCGGCTGCGAGAAGACGAAGAGGTCGTTGCCGTGGGAGCCGGTCAGGGTGTCGTCACCGGACCAGGCGAAGATCGGCGAACCGGGCGCATAGGCCTCGACATTGTCGGCGACCAGCTTGGCCCCCGTGTTGCCATCCGCTCCCGTCCAGGCCTCGGCGATGTTCAGCACGACCGCACCCACAAAGCCGGTTGGCGAAGTGACCGCCAGGGAATGTACATCCCTTGTTTGTACGGTCCAGGTACCGTCGCCGTTGTCCGTTCCAGCGTTCAGGGTCCAGCCCGTCGGAACGCCGGTAACCGTGACCGTGATCAAATCGTTCGAATCCGCCGAAGGATCCGTCAGAGCCAGGTTGATGGGCTCACCGGCGACGCCGGCTGGGTGGATGTTCGTTATTCCTGAGCCCACGCCGGCATTGCCCGCGATATCCGTCCACGACGACGCGCCGGTGCCGCTCGACACAACTTGGAAGTTGGCTGGATTGCCTACATTGCTGATAGACACAATCCAGGTGGTGCCTGAACCTGTCACCGTTCCTACGGTACCGCTCGATACGGCCACGTCGCTGCTGTCGAAGTTCACAATGGCCTCGCTGAACACGACTGTGACCGTCCTATCATTTCCACTCTTAGTAAACGTCACGCTGCTCACGGTCGGCGCGTTCGTGTCGACGGTGATGTCGAGCGCATGCGAGGTCGAGGCCGCGCCGGCGTTGCCCGCGACATCGGTCTGGATCGCCCGCACATTATGCGTGCCTTGCGCAAGAGAGACGTCGAGGCTGAATGCCCCGCCGCTCACCGTCGCGGTCCCGAGGCTCTCGCCTGCGTCGACTACGCCGTTGTTGTTGGCGTCGTCGAACAGCGTGACGGTCGCGCCATTCTCGCCCGAGCCGCTGATGGTCAGCGCCGAGGTGTTCTTGGTGATGTTGTCGGTGCTGCTCGAGCCGGTATCGTCGGCGGCCGCCAGATCGAGGCCTGTCGGCGCCGCCGGAGCGGTGGTGTCGACGGTGATGTCGAGCGCATGCGAGGTCGAGGCCGCGCCGGCGTTGCCCGCGATATCGGTCTGGATCGCCCGCACATTATGCGTGCCTTGCGCAAGAGAGACGTCGAGGCTGAATGCCCCGCCGCTCACCGTCGCGGTCCCGAGGCTCTCGCCTGCGTCGACTACGCCGTTGTTGTTGGCGTCGTCGAACAGCGTGACGGTCGCGCCGTTCTCGCCCGAGCCGCTGATGGTCAGCGCCGAGGTGTTCTTGGTGATGTTGTCGGTGCTGCTCGAGCCGGTATCGTCGGCGGCCGCCAGATCGAGG
>NZ_VFTI01000047.1:0-37666 GCF_006439515.1 Mesorhizobium sp. B3-2-1
ACATCCTACGACCCCAACAAACACCCCGCCGCTAGCTTCTTGCTCACAACAGGTTGACACAGGAAGTCTCATGCCGCTTCTCCGTTGCGTAGTTTGACGACGTTCTTCGCGCCGATGCGCTCGCCGCTCGCCCGATCGAACAGCAAGGCGCTCTTGCCGTCGACGACGATATGCGCCTTGCCTTCGCTGCGGCCCGGCGTTCCGGCCGGGCGCGAGACCAGGATTTCACGGCCACGAACGGTGCGCACCAGGGTGACGATCTTCTCGTTGAGCGGCGTCTCGGCCTCGACCGTCACCGGAATGGCGCCGGGCTCGTTTTCGCCAACGAAATGCAGTGCCTCGGGCCTCAACCCGATGACACAGTCGCGGCCGACGGCGGTCTCGGGAACGTCGGCGAGATGGACCTGCACGTTGGACAGGCCGACATAACCTCCCCTGCCATCGCGCGCGGGCTTGACGTCGAGCAGGTTTATGGTCGGGTCGCCGAACAGCCGCGCGATCTCGATGTTGGCCGGCTCGCGATAGATCTGCTCCGGGGTGCCGAGCTGCCGGATGACGCCTTGCGACATCACCGCGATACGGTCGCCGAGCGCCATGGCTTCCTTGTAGTCCTGGGTGACGTAGACGACGGTGGCGCCGCGATCGGCGAGCAGCCTGGGCAATTCGAGCCGCATCTCGAAACGCAGCTTGGCGTCGACATTGCGCAAGGGATCGTCGAGCAAGAGGAGCGGCGGCGAACCGACCAGAGCGCGCGCAAGTGCGGTGCGCTGCTTCTGGCCGTTGGACAGCGCGCGTGGCTTGTGGCTGAGCACATGGCCGATCTTCAACAGCTTGGCGACGCTCTCGACGCCGGCCTTGATCGCGCCCTGTGAGGAACGCTTGGCCTCGAGCGGTGTCGCGATGTTGTCGAACGCGCTCATATGCGGAAACAGCGCGAAATTCTGGAACGCCATGCCGACGCCACGGAACTCCGCATCGACATCGGTCATGTCCTCGCCGCCGATGAGGATCTTGCCTTCGTCTGGATCGATGACGCCGGCGACCAGCCGCAGCAGCACAGTCTTGCCGGCGCCGGAAGGGCCGAACAGCACCAGCGTTTCGCCATCCGGGACGGTCAGCGACAAATTATCGAGGACGGTCTGGCTCTTGTAGCGCTTGACGAGATTTCTGAGTTCGAGGCTGGCCATGTCTATCCTTTCACCGCGCCGAGCGACAGGCCTTCGACCAGATAGCGCTGTGCATAGAGGGCGAGCGCCAGCGTCGGCGTAATCGAGAGCACAATGGCCGCCGAAATCTGGCCATACTGGATGCCCGATGAGGTGATGAAGGCGAGCGCGCCGACCGTCACCGGCTGCTTGTCGGCCGAGGCCAGCACCAGCGCGAAGACGAAATTGTTCCAGGCGAAGATGAAGGCGAGCAGGCCGGCCGCCGCAATGCCAGGGCCAGCGAGCGGCAGTGCGATCTTGCGGAAGGTGGCGAACCAGGAATGGCCGCCGATGCGGTAGGCATATTCGATGTCGGCCGGAATATCCTCGAAATAGCCGCGCACGATCCACAGGATCAACGGCAGGCAGATCAGCTGGTAGACCCAGATCAGCCCGATATAGGTGTTGGCCAGGCCGAGCTTCTGGAAATAGAGGGTCAGCGGCAGCAGCACCAGGAGCGCCGGCGCGAACCTGAACGACAGAAGCATGAAGGCGATGTCCTCCGAGCCGCGGAATTTGTGGCGCGCGAAGGCGTAGGCGGCCGGCACGCCGAGCAACAGCGAGACGGCGACCGAGGTCACAGACAGGAACACCGAGTTCCAGAGATTGCGCATGAAGGCGATGTCGAGCGTGCCGGCAGCGGTCATCAGCTTGCCGGTGATCAGCGCGGTGTAATTGGCGAGCGTCGGTTGGAAGATGAGCTGTGGCGGGATGCGCAGGATGGTCTCGTTGGTCTGGAACGACATCATGAAAATCCAGACGATCGGGAACATGAAGAAGATCACCACCAGGGTCAGTGCTGCGCCGCGCAGGATGCGTTCGAGAAGCGAGGTGTGTTCCATCGCCGCCTCCTATGCCTGGCCACGGGCGCGTTCGCGCAGCCTGAGCCAGTTCTTGATGAAGATGTTGGAGAGTAAATAGGTGATCGCCCACAGGATGATCATCAGCGCCGCCGAGCGGCCGACATTGGTCGACTGGAAGAAGTTGAGATAGGCCTCGACCTGGAAGACGGTCAGCGTGTCGCCCGGCCCGCCCTGGGTCATCGCGTAGATGATGTCGAACTGCTGGATCGAATCGAGCAGTCGGAACAGCGTCGCCGTCAGGATGTAGGGCGTCAGCATCGGCAGCGTGATGCGGAAGAAGACGAAGCTCCTCGGCACGCCGTCGAGCGCCGCCGCCTCGAAGGGCTGCGTCGGCAGGCTGCGCAGGCCGGCGAGCAGCAGGATCATGATGAAAGGCGTGTAGACCCAGATGTCGACGAGCACGACGGTGAACAGCGCGGTCGACGGCGACGACGCCCAGCGGAAATCCTGCAGCCCGATGAGGCTGGCGAGATAGCTCAGCACGCCGAAGCCGGGATTGGTCATCAGCTTCCACATCAGCGCGGCCAGCGCCGGCGCCGTCATCAGCGGCATCAAGAGCATGATCGAGATGAAGTTGTTGAGCGTCGAGCGCTTCTGCAGCAGCAAGGCGATAGCGAGACCCAGAAGCAGTTCCAGCACGACCGTGGTGCCGGCATAGACCAGCGAGACTTTCAACGTGTTCCAGAACTTCGGATCGGTAAAGAAGGAGATGTAGTTGTCGCCCCAGTTGAACTGGCGCGCCCAGGGCTGGCTCAGACGGTAGCGCTGGAAGGAATAGACCACCGAGGTCAGGAACGGGATCAGGATGCCGATGCAGACCAGCAAGGCCGGCAGGCTGAGCACATAGGGCAGCACCCGCTTGCTGATCCTGAAGCCGGATGGCCTGGGCCTTTGCGATACCACCGCAGTCATCGAGCTGCTCCGTTGTTGCCTCGCCCTGCCGGCCGCCCAAGGGAGCAAGGCGGCCGGTCGGGCGAAATGGCGGTCACCTTTCGGCACCGCATCGCAAACGTGAAAAGGTGTAACCAGGGCCGACCCGCCAAGCAGGCCGGCGTCCTTGCGACTTAACCGAGACCGGCTTCCTTGAGCTGGCCGTTGATGCTCTCGGCGAGCTTGTCGAGGCCCTCGTCTACCGGCACTTCCTTGGCCACCATCTTCTGCAGCGTCGCCGCCCATTCGGTGGTGAGGTCGAAGAACAGCGGCTGCGCCGTGAACTTGATCGACGCGCCGGCCGCCGAAGCGTCGAACATCTCGACATAGCCGGGATAGCTCTTGTTCAGCTTCTCGCGGAACATCTCGTCCTTCCACACCGACTGGCGGACCGGATCGACGAAGTCCATCTTGGTGGCGCCGAACAGCCCGTGCTCCGGTCCCGAGGCCCATTGCAGGAAGTACCAGGTCGCGTCCTTGTCCTTGGAGAAGTTGGACATCGCCAGCGACCAGATCCAGATATTGGGCGTCGAGGCCTTGGCTTCCGCGTTGGCGGTGAAGGCGGCATAGGCGAGCTTGCCGGCCATCTTGTTGTCGCCGCCATTCATGAAGTAGCCGAGGCAGTCGGCGTCGAAGATCATCGCCGAGGCGCCGGCGCCGAGATCGGTACCGACCTGGTACCAGGTGTAGGTCGACCAGTCCTTGGGGCCGCTCTCCTGGATCATCTGCACCCATTTGGCATGGAAGGCCTTTGAGCCGGCGGTGTTCATCGCCGCCGCGAGCTTGCCATCGGCAGAAACAGTCAGATCCTTCTCGTTGAAGTTCGAGTAGGCAGACAGGAAGCCCGGATGGATGGTCGCCCAGGAGCGCGAGCCGCGCACGCCGATGCCGTAGACGCCGCTGCCGATATCCTTCTGCAGCTTGGCCGCCGTCGTGATCATCTCGTCCAGATTGCCGGGGACGCCGACGCCGGCCTTGTCGAACATGCCCTTGTTGTAGGTGATGTTGTTCTGCTCGAAGGCCCACGGAATGCACCACTGCTTGGCGTCTTCCGAACCCAGCGCTCCGCCCGGCTTGCCGTTCCAGGCGCAGGACGACTTCACGCCTGGGAGAAAATCGTCCCAGGCATAGTTCGGGTTGGTCTTGGCCGGATCCTTGATCCATTCGTTGAGGTCGGTGATCCAGCCGGCTGGGCCATAGGTCCAGGTCATGTAGGCGCCGGTCATGAAGGCGTCGTATTCGGGCGAGCTCGCCGACAGGGCCGCGGTCACCTTGTCGAAATAGACGTCTTCGGGGAAGACGTCATAGACGACGTTCATGCCGGTCAGCTTCTTGAAGTTCTCCAGGTCGGCGATCATCGCATCGGCATAGGGATGCTTGTTGAGCAGGAGCTTGATGGTCTTGCCCTTATGCGCCTGCCAGTCGAAGTCGGCGGCGAGCGCGCGGGTCTGGCCCAGGTTGAGCAGTGTGCCGGCGGTGCCGGCGGCGAGGCCCATCGCGCCCAGGCCCTTGATCAATCCGCGACGGTCGACTTGTCCGCGCAGGAAGGCGTCAATGAGGTCTTTCTCTTTCTCATGCATTTCGTCTTCTCCTCCACAGGGTAGTTTCAACTGAACGGTTGCCGGCTACCCGACCGGCGTCTCTTCCACGAGCGACCGCGCCGTCCGCTCGTCTGTTATCAGGCCCTTGAGATAGCGCCCCTCCAGCACCGACTTGATGGCGCGAACCTTGATCCTGCCGCCGGCGACGGCGACGATCCTACGGCTGGCGATGTCCTCGCGCGCCAGCGCCAGCGCCCGGTTGGAAACGGTCGTCGCCACCGCCTTGCCGGCCTCGTCGAAGAAATGGCCGAGCAATTCGCCGACGCCGCCATTGCGGCGGATCTCCTCCATCTCACCCTTCTCGATCATGCCGGTGGCGACCAGCGAAGCCTCGCGTTCGGCGGTACCGATGCCGGCGAAAAGCAGGTCGGCGGATCTGGCGAGATCGAAGACCTCGCTAACGCCCTTCTGGCCCAGCAGCACGATGCGGTCCTCCGCCGTGTTGGCGAACATCGGCACCGGCATCACATAGGCTTCGGCGCCGGTGCGTTCGGCGAGACGGTGGATGACGTCATGCGGGTTGGCCGAGAATTTCCGCGTCAGGCCGCCGAGCAGCGAAACGAAACGGATCCGGTCGGTGGTCGTGCGCGGCAGGTATTCCACGCAAGCCGCGAGCGTGCGGCCATGGCCGACGCCGATCAGTGCCTGCTCGCCGCGTTCGATCTCGCGCTTGAGGAACTGCGCTCCGGCAATGCCGAGCGCCTTGAGCGGCAGATCCTCGGAATCGAAATCCGGGACCACCTCGCAATAGTCGAGGCCATAGCGGCGGGACAATTCGTCCTCGAGTTCGACGCATTCCGACACTTCGCCGTCGATATAGACCTTCACCAGCCCTTCCTGGTTGGCCTTGGTGATGAGGCGGTGGGCCTTGAGGCTGGTCAGCCCCAGCCGCTTGGCGACCTCGGACTGGGTCAGGCCACCAGCGTAATGAAGCCACGCAGCCCGCGCCGCCATGCTGGCATCATCGTCGCGCAAAAGGCCGTTTCCAAAACCAACCACGTTTCCGTCCCGATGATATTTTTATCAGTTGCTGCAAAATTTTTCACATGGATTGGCCGAAGTCAAGCGCCACCTTTCAAAATCGCATGGCGGTTGGCCGGCCGGCCGCGCCGCGGCCCGGCCGGAACTTCAGGAGGGCAAAGAGGTTCTTATATCGAGGTCGCGGCGCGCCGGCCGGCCGCAAGCAACGCCGACACTGAGCGGTGCCAAAAACCCGGGGGGAAGGTGGAGAGGCGGAGCAGTGGCGCCGCCTGACAGGACAATGTTCGAGCCGCTTTGCTGCGATATGCCGCTTCATCCGACATGGCCCGATCTTATCGCACGGCTGCTGTTTGTGGTGCTTGCAGGTTTCCTCATTGGCCTGAACAGGGAAGCGCGTGGCCACACCGCCGGGCTTCGGACGACCATCCTCGTCGGCCTTGCGGCCGCGGTTGCGATGATCCAGGCCAACTTGCTGCTTGATACGACAGGCAAGGGAATGGATTTCTTCTCCCGCATGGACGTGCTGCGCCTCCCGCTTGGCGTGCTGACCGGCGTGGGCTTCATCGGCGGCGGTGCCATCCTTCGGCGCGGCGACCTCGTGACCGGTGTCACCACCGCGGCCACCATGTGGATCATGACGATGATCGGACTTGCGTTTGGCGGCGGCCAGTTCGGTCTTGCGGGAATTGCAACCGTGCTGACGCTGCTGACGCTTCAGGTGTTGAAATGGGTCGATCTCAAGATCCCGCGCGACCACCATGCGATCCTGTCGGTTTCCTGGGCGAAAAGTTCACTGCCCGACCTTCAAGAGATGGTGCGGCCGCTCGGCTATGACGCACGCCTTGCCACGATGGAGCACGATTTCAGCCGCGACCGCTTCGTCTACTCGTTCAATCTCGAATGGAGACAGCCCGATGCGACCGAACCTTCAACGGAAATCCTGGCGCTGGTCGCCCGCGAATGTGAGATCGAGCGATTTGATCTAGTCGGCGAGAAAGCGTCCTGAAGAGAAACGTTCCCACCCCGACGCGCTTAAACCCCACCCACTTGCGCCCCACGCAGAAACTCGATCACCATCGCCGCCGTCCAGGTGAAACGGCCGCCGCCGAGCGGCTCACCGGTCAGCGGGTCGTAGTATTCGGCAAATCCGCTCTCCCGGATCAGGTCGAGGCTGGATCGCGTGATGCGCCGTGCGACCTGACCGTGGCCGGCAGCGGCAAGGCCGTCGGCGATCATGTAGTTGACCACCAGCCAGACCGGGCCGCGCCAGTAGCGTTTGGCGTCGAAGCGCGGATCGGCGGGATCATGTGACGGCACGACGTAACGCATAGTGTCGGCAAGGCGTTCGACGGCCGCGGCGACTGCAGCGGCTCGGTCTTTCGGAATCGCCGCAAAGGCTGGCAGGATGCCGCCAACCGAGGCGCTGTCGACAAGCCTGCCGGAGACGCGGTCGAGACAGAGGTATTGACCGTGTGCGTCGCTCCACAGCCGCTCCATGGCGACCAGGCCCTTTTCGGCAAAGGCACGGTTGGCTTTGGCGATCGCTGTCTCGCCAAGCGCTTCGGCAAGATCTGCAAGGTCGGTGGCGGCGCGGATCAGGATGGCGTTGAAGCCGGGATCGACAATCTGGAAAGGCGAGGCATCGTGCAGTTTCGCATTGTCCCAACCGAGCCCGCGAAAACGCTGCACCAGCCAGAGATAACGATCGTACTGCGCCTTGGTCGGGCGATGTGCCGGATCGGCATGCAAGGTATCACGGCGGGTATAGGGCTCGATGCCTTCGGTCGGCACGCGCTCGAAGGCGTCGTCCCAATCGATGGAATTGTCGCGGCCGGATTCCCAGGGATGGATGATGGCGACCAGCCCCTCACCTTTCGGGTCGCGGCTTTCGTAGAACCAGCGATGCCAGGCGTCGATCTTCGGCAGCAGCGCGCGGACCCGCTCGGCGGCCAATGTCCTGTCCTTGGCGCGGTCGAACAGGCGCCGCACGGCAAAGCCTGCGACGGCTGGCTGGGTGATGCCCGACGTGGCGGTCGGGCGACCGGTTCGCCAGACCTCGGGACCGGGAAAATAACCGTCGTTCCAGACATGGAAGACGATATGCGGCACCATGCCGTCCGGCCACTGATGCGCAAACAACGTCTCGATCTCGGTCCAGGCGCGCGCTTCGTCATAATGGGCAAGGCCGAGCGCCGTCAGGCAGGAATCCCAGTTCCACTGGAACGGATAGAGACCTTTTGTCGGGATGGTATAGGTCCCCTGATCGTTCTCCTTCAGCACTTCGACGGCGCGGGCGATGATGTCATTGGTGGCATGAGCGGTCATGGACGTTTCAGGTCTTTCACAAGGCTTGCGTCGTTTCGGGGTCGAACCAGCGGATGCGGTCGGGCTTGGGAGCGAGCCGCAGGCGATCGCCGACGGTAATGGCTACGCCGGACTCGAGCACGGCCCGGAACAGGCTGCCCCCGACATCGCAGGTGACCAGCGTGTGCGGCCCGAGCGGCTCGATGATCCGCACCGTGGCGGGCAGGCCCTCGCCGCCGGCATCGACATCCTCGGGGCGAATGGCGAACTCGACTTTCTGCCTGTCGGATTTGGGACCGGACAGCGCCAGCCCGGCAACATTCCAGTTTCCGTTCGCTGCCTTGGTCGCGGGCAGGAAATTCATCGGCGGATTGCCGATGAAGGAACCGACGAAGCGCGCCGCCGGATTGCGGTAGACCTCGACCGGCGACGCAGCCTGGACGATGCGGCCCTGATGCATGACGGCAATACGGTCGGCGAGGCTCATCGCCTCGACCTGGTCGTGGGTGACATAGATGGTCGTGGTCCTCGACGCGGCGAGGACGCCCTTGAGTTCGGCCCGCATTTCCAGCCGCAGCAGCGCGTCGAGGTTCGACAGCGGCTCGTCCATCAGGATGACATCCGGCTCCATGGCGAGCGCGCGAGCGACGGCGACACGCTGGCGCTGGCCGCCTGACAACTGGCCGGAGTAGCGATTCAGCAATTGCTCGATGTGCATGAGTTCGGCGGTGCGGTTGACGCGCCGCTCGATTTCCTGCCGCGGCAATTTCTTCATGCGCAGGCCGAAGGCGATGTTCTCGAACACGGTCAGGTGTGGAAAGACGGCATAGTTCTGGAACACCATGGCGATGCCGCGATCGCGCGGCGGCAGATGATCGATACGGCGGCCGCCGATCCAGACCTCGCCCTGGCTTGGCGTCTCCAGTCCGGCGACGATCCTGAGCAGCGTGGTCTTGCCGCAGCCCGAGGCGCCGAGCAGCACCATGAATTCCTGATCGGCGATGGTGAGGTCGACCTGATGCAGCGCGGTGAAGTCACCGAAGCGCTTCGCCACGCCCTTGATTGCGATTTCAGCCATCAGCCGTCTCCGTGGCGCGTGTCATCGGTTGGCGATCCCCCACATGGCGAACAGGTATTTGCGGACGGCGAAGATGAAGATCAGCGCCGGCACGACCAGCGCCGCGCCACCCGCGAATTTGAGATAGAGCGGCGATTCACCGAGGCTTTGCAGCAGGAAGGCGGTCAGCGTGCGGTTCTCGATGGTGAGCACGGCGGCGGCGAACACCTCGTTCCAGGAGATGGTGAAGGCAAACACCGCCGAGGCGGCGATGCCGGGCAGCGCCAGCGGCAGGATGACCTTGCGAAAGGCTTGCCAGCGTGTGCAGCCGAGCGTCCACGCCGCCTCCTCGAGCTCGACCGGAATACCGGAGAAGAGCGAGAAGGTGATGAGCACGGCGAACGGCAGCGCCAGCGTGGTGTGGACCAGCGCCAGCCCGATGGCGGTGTCGTCGAGGCCGGTGTGGATGAACATCACCGCCAGCGGCAAGGCCAGAAGCGGCAGCGGGAAGGCGCGGGTCATCAGCACCAGGAAGCGGAACGTGCCCTTCCCCGGAAAATCGAAGCGCGACAGCGCATAGCCGGCCGGGGCGCCGAAGCCGATTGCCAGGATCATCGTCAGCGTGGCGACGAGCACCGAGTTCCACAGCGCCCTGGCGACGCCGGCGAAATTGACGAAGAACGACAGGCTGCCGAGGTCGAAGGACGGGAGGAAGCGCTTGGGGAACGCGGTGACCTCACCGGGCGACGACAGCGCATTGACGATCAGGAGGTAAATCGGCAGCAGCACCCAGACGCTGAGCACGATCGCGGTGGCGATCAGCAGCCAGTTGCCGGCCTTGCGGGCATCGGCTGGCGTGGCGACCTGTGCTTCGGCCACGGCGCTCATATCCGCGCCTCCTTCATATCCTGGCCTCTTTGGGCACGCGCAGCACCCTGAGGAAGAACAGCGTGAAGCCGAGCGAAATGGCGAGGATGAGCAGCGCGGAGGCGGCTGCGACATTGCGGTCCTGCAACGTGAATTGCCAGTTGTAGGTCTCGCCCATCAGCACCGGCAGGTTGGTGCCGCCAAGTGCCGCCACCACGGCGAAGACCTCGAAGGCGAGGATGACGCGCAGGATGATGGCCGTCTGCAGGCTGGGGCGAAGCAGCGGCAGCGTGATGCGCACAAAGCGCTGGCACGGGCTTGCCCCGAACACTTCCGCCGCCTCGTAATATTCCTTGGGGATCAGGCCCATGCCGGCGACGAGGATGACCATCATGATCGCGGTGGCCCGCCAGATCTCGGCCAGCGCCACGGCGATGAAGATGGTCAGCTTGCTCTGGTAGCCGAGGAACATGACCGGCCTGTCGACGATGCCGAAACTGGAAAGCAGCGTGTTGAGGAAGCCGGACTGGTCGAAGATGGCGAGCCAGATCAGGCCGGCGGCGAGATCGGAAATGCCGAGCGGGATGGCGAAGACGTAGAGCACGGCACTTCGTCCGGTCTCCAGCCGCGAAACCACGCTGGCCATCAAAAGAGCCATGACCAATTGGATCGGCACGACGATTGCCGCCAGCAGCAGGGTGTTGCGGACGGTGGCGGGGAATTTCCAGCTGCCGGCCATGGTGCGGAAATTATCGAGTGTGAAGGCGCCGTCGCGGGTCACCGCCTCGAAGACGACCAACGCGAATGGATAGAGGAAGAAGATGCAGAGGAACAAGGTCGCCGGCATCAGCAGCAGATAGGGCAGAGCCTTGCCGTGCATGGTGTTCATCCTTTGCGATGCCGCGGCCTGGGCGCCCGGAGTGCAACAAACTCCGGACGCCCCCTTGGGAGGATGTCAGTCGACGGGACAAGCGCCGTCGGATGGCTTGTCGGGCGCCCAGCACGGCGCCTTGGACTGGTCGATGATCGCCTTGAGCGCCGTCGCCTCTTCCGCGAGCACGCCATGCACGTCCTCGCCACCAAGCACGATGCGCTCGAAACTGTCGGTGTAGATCTGGTTGAACTTGCCGCCGAGGTCGCCAAGACCCATCGGCAACAACGCCGGCATCGCATCGGGAGCTCCGGTCATGGTGGCGATCGCCGGGCCGAAAGCCTTCACCGAAGCCGGCATGTCGTCGGGCAGCTTGACGTCGACGACGGGGAAGAAATTGGTCGCCCTGAGCGTGGCGATCTGGGTTTCGGGCTTGAGCATATAGGCGACCAGCGCCTTCGCCTTGTCCATGTCAGGCGAAGTCTTGGGAATGGCGACACCGGCAACGACAGGCATGAAGCCGCGACCGGCGGGGCCAGCCGGGGCCGGGAAAGCGACGAAGTCGTCAGGCTTCTTGTTGAACGCATCGGCGAGCCGCGCGACGTGATCGAACGCCACCCATACCTCACCAGTCAGCAACGGCTCCTGCATGAAGGCGTAGTTGGTCGAGTTCGGGTTGGTGTACTGCCACAATTCCTTGAACTTGTTCCATGCCGTCTCGGCCTCGGCCGAACGGAACTTGGTGACCATCGAACCCGTATAGGACGGATAGAGGAAGCCCTCGAAGAAGCGATGCTTCAGCCCCTTGGGGCCAGCCGGAAAGCCGAATTTCGGCGAACCGGTCTTCTCGGCGATGGTCTTCGACCATTCGATCAACTGGTCATAGGTGATGGTGTTGAGGCCGACGCCTGCGGGCAGGTATTGCAAGGCCTGTTTGTTGGCGGCCATCAGGTAGGTTGCCTGCATCCAGGGCAGGTACTTCTGTTCGCCGGTGCCGAGCATGCCGAGCTTCCTGTAGGCCTCGTTGACCTTGACGCCGCCGACATCGATTCCGGACAGGTCGACGAGGTTCGCGCCGACGGTCGAGAAATCGCCATGCAGGCCGCCCAGCAGACCGATGGTGCCGGAGCCGGCCTGCAATTCGGCCTGCAGGCGGGTGAGCCAGGGACCGTCCTCGGCGACCTGGTAGTCGACCGGACCGTCGAAGCCTTTCAGCACCTCGTCGCGCATCTTCTGCGTTTCTTCGACCGGGCGCGCCTGCGTCGACCAGAACAGCACCTGCTGGGCCTCGGCGCCACCAGCGGCGACCGACAGTGCCAGCGCGGCGCCCGCCAGTGTCTTCAATGCTTTCATCATGGTCTTCCTCCCTAGATACGCGCCGTCATGACGGCGTCAGCTTCTTGTTCGCGGCGCGGGCCCGTGGCTTGCCCGCGCAACCAGTGTCGGCCGGATCAGCCGCGTCAGCGGTTTGCCGGGTTGCCCGGCGATGACGGCAAGCAGCATGTCGGCGATTTCACGCGCGCATTGGCGGATCGAGGCGTCGAACGTGGTGAGGCCCGGGGGCGCATAGGCCGAGGCGGCGATGTTGTCGAAACCGATGACGGAAAGGTCGCGCGGCACGACGAGCCCCGCACGCGCCGCCTCTTCCATCACCGTCAGCGCCAGTTCGTCGAAAAGGGCGACGACGGCGGTCGGCCGGCCAGGCCCATGCAGCATCTGGTTGACGGCCTGGACACGGGCTTCATGGTCGAAGCGCGGTGCCGTCGCCACGTCGAGGCGCACCGACGGGTCGCCTCGCCGGGCGATGGCCGCGGCAAGACCGTCCTGCCTGAGATGGCGGAAGGTCATCGGCTCGGAGATCGTCACCAGGCCGAAATGGCGGTGCCCGAGATCATAGAGCATGTCGAAGGCTTCGCCGAAGGCGTGTGCGCCGTCGGTGTCGAGCCAGTTGTAGCCAAAATCGCTGTCGAGCAACCTGCCGTGAGCGACAAACGGAAAGCCGCGCTCGCGCAAATAGACCAGGCGCTCATCGATCTCGGCGATACGTGTGACGACGACGCCGTCGGCGCGCCCGGATTCCACGACATGGCGCAGCACGGACAATTCCGAATGGCCGAGTGCGGCGGTGGCAAGGATGAGGTCGGCGCCATGCGACACCAGCCCTTCGCCGAGCCCGGTGACGAATTCGCCCAAAAAGGAATCGACAAGATTGGGTCCGCGTATCGGCAACACCAGGCCGACGAAACCGCTGCGGCCGGAGACCAGCGTGCGCGCCGCGGTGTTGGGCACGTAGCCCGCTTGGCGCGCCGCCTGCGCGACACGCTCACGGGTCTTGAGCGCTATCTGCTCATGGCCGGCAAGCGCTCGCGAGACGGTCGTGATCGACAGGTCGAGGCTGGCCGCAAGCTCCTTCAGCGTGATGACGCGGGTCGTCACCGATCCTCCCTTGAACGAGTTTGAAACGTTTGTAATTGGCTTTTGCGAAAATGCAAACGTTTTAAATCGCGATCAAACGATCTTGTGCCCGGGTACGGAACGCAGCGAGCACGAGGCGGCCCGCGCAATTCCGCAGGCCGCCTGACCGATGCCAGCCGATTTGAAGGGAGCAGCCCTTACTGCAAGGTCCGTGCGGCGGAAGGTATGGAATGATCCCGCGCGATGCCGGCATCGGCGTCGCCTTCGGCGAGCGAACGATCGAGGCCGGTCGCCACCACCGATACCCTGAAGCGGCCTTCCATGCTCTTGTCGAAGATGGCGCCGACGATGATGTCGGCATCCTCGTAGACTTCCTCGCGGATGCGCGTGGCAGCCTCGTCGACCTCGAACAGGGTCATGTCCCTGCCGCCCGAGATCGACACCAGGACGCCCTTGGCGCCCTTCATGGACATTTCGTCGAGCAGCGGGTTGGCGATCGCGGCTTCCGCCGCCTTCATCGCCCGGCCGTCGCCCGAGGCCTCGCCGGTTCCCATCATGGCGCGGCCCATGCCGCGCATCACCGATTTGACGTCGGCGAAGTCGAGATTGATCAGGCCTTCCTTGACGATGAGGTCGGTGATGCAGCTGACGCCGGAATAAAGCACCCGGTCGGCGATGACGAAGGCATCGGCGAAGGTGGTTTTGGCATCGGCGATCCGGAACAGGTTCTGATTGGGGATCACGATGACCGTGTCGGCGGCCTCGCGCAGCCGCTCGATGCCCTCTTCGGCCATCTGCATGCGGCGCCTGCCCTCGAAGGTGAACGGCTTGGTGACGACGCCGACCGTCAGGATGCCGGCCTTTCGCGCCGCCTGGGCGATGATCGGAGCCGCACCGGTGCCGGTGCCGCCGCCCATGCCGGCGGTGACGAAACACATATGCGTGCCGGCCAGATGATCCATGATCTCGTCGAGCGATTCCTCTGCAGCGGCACGGCCGATCTCGGGCAGCGAGCCGGCGCCAAGGCCTTCCGTGACGTGCGCGCCAAGCTGGATCAGCCGCGTCGCCTTCGACATGGTCAGCGCCTGGGCATCGGTGTTAGCGGCAATGAACTCGGTTCCCTGAAGCTGTTCCACGATCATGTTGTTGATCGCGTTGCCGCCGCCGCCGCCGACACCGATCACGGTAATCTTGGGTCTCATCTCGGAGATTTCCGGCTTCTTGAACTCGGCCATGCCTGCTTCTCCTTCACCAACTGCGTGCGCTTCACGACCCACAAGCAGACCGCCTGCAAGACATTGCAATCGAGCGGCATGACGCGAATCAGTCCGTTCGGATGGGTACCCCAAAAAGCCAGAGAGCGAGCGGACGTGCAAGTGCGGGAAAGGTCAAGATTTGTGATGAAGAGGTCGAGCTACGAGAACGATTGTCCGGTTTTGGACGATCGCGATAGTGTCGCCGTAGATCAGGCACCACGCGGATGCCTGTCGATGGCTGGGTAGAACCCGCCTTGGCCGGTTGTCTCAATGACCAGGGCGGGATCTCTGCGGACTTCGTCAGCAATCAAAGCTATAGGTTGTATCCCCTCCAGAACCCAAGGGTGTGAAAGAGTTGTCCAGCTTGCCACTCATGAGATTGCGACCGCCGGGATCGCGGCGCGGACTTTTGCGGCGATGAAACGCCCCGTCGATCACGGCGCCATGGCCGTGTCGGGCTATACCGTTCCCTGGCATACAGCGGCCGGAACACCGGTCGCCCTTCATGTCTCGTCAGCGCGGCAGGTACGCGACGTGCACGTCGTGCGGCTCGACACGCCCGCGGCCGAGCCGATGGGCTGGCGCGTCGAGTCGACAGGAAATGCCGTGTCGCATCGGGACTTCGATCATGGATCCTTCCTGAAGATCGCGGCGACCGAACTGGCCAAGGCCACCGAGATCGAAGGCGTCGCCTTCGAAGTGTACTTGACCCGCAATGATGGCGCCCGCGTGCTGTTCGAGAGCGGAAACCTGCGCCTCGGCCTGCAGGACGGGCGGCTGATGTCAGGCGACCGCGGCAAGCCGCTCGATAGCGGCGTGGCCTTGCCGGCAAACATCTGGCTCAAGGTCGAGATTTCGTCGAACGACGGCGCGACCGTGCTGCGGATCGATTCGGACGATCTCCTGTCGCCGTTTCACCTGGATCATCGATTCGACCTGCCATGGCGCCCGCTGCCCGGTGACATGGTCTTCGGCACCAGCACGGCAAACGATGTCAGGTCGCTCAATGCGAAATTCTCTGCGATCTCCCTGCAAACCGAGGCTGGTCGTATCGCGTGGACGTTTCCGACCCTGCTGCCGAGCGGCCCGCTCGCCTCGACAGGCACCGATCGCGTCCTCTTCCTGGAAACGATCAACCAGCCCGCCTTCTGCATGACCTCGCGCCGCTGGGACGGGTCGAGTTTCGACCCCCGCCTGGTGCCGTCGCACTACGACGCCGTGCATTGCCACGACGACGACATGGGCGCGTTGCAGTGGCCCGCGTCCTGCCAGCTGCAAATCCCCGCCGAAGCGCCGGCCGGCGTCTATGCCTTCGAGGTCGGCCAGGACGAAGGGGCGGAGCGTATCGTCTTCTTCATCACTTCGTCGGTACGCCGCACGCCACTGTTGTTCCTGGTGCCTACGGCCACCTACCTTGCCTACGCGGATGAATTCCTGCCGGCGCATCTCTACGAATGGATGTGCGAGGATCGCGGCCATCGCTTCGCGATCGACAACAACCTGAAGTCTCTCTACGACTACCACAGCGACCTCAGCGGCGTGTCGATCTGTTCCACCAGGAAGCCGAAGGCGACGCTGCGCGACGACTACAATTACCCGCTGTGCGGCTGTCCGCACAACCTACCGGTCGACCTGCACTTTCTGCGCTTCTGCCACAGCAACGGCATTGCCTTCGATCTCATCACAGACCGCGACCTGCATGAACGGGGCGTAGCCGGCCTGCGGGACTATCACGCGGTCATCACCGGCAGCCATCCCGAATACATGTCGGTCGAGATGGAACATGCCTTGCGCCAGTTCGCGGCGGCGGGCGGCAGCATCGCCTATCTCGGCGGCAATGGTTTTGCCGGCAAGGTGGCGTTCCAAGACGATCTGATGGAACTGCGCCGCTCGCCGCTCGAGGCGGGCCGGACCTGGGACGGTCCCATCGCCGAACAGTCGCTGTCGATCACCAACCAGCCGGGATGCTACCTGCGCGCCAGCGGGCGCGGCGAGTTCTCGCTGACCGGCGTCGCCATCTCGCTGATGGGTTTCGAAGGCGCACGGCCTTTTACACGCACGCCGGAAAGCCGTCAGCCTTCGGCCGCGTGGTTGTTCGACGGCGTCGCCAGCGAGACCTTCGGCGACGAGGGCATCGTGCTTGGTGGGGCTGCCGGCTACGAGGTCGATGCCACCGACCCGCATCTGGGCACATCCCCCGACACCATCGTCATTGCGCGCGCGACCGGTTTCCCGGACAGCTTCGTCCATGACGCGACCCGTTGGTACGAGGGAGGTGACAGCGAGCGCGACGGGCGCCGCTGCGCGGAGATGACGCTGCGCCATCTGCCTTCGGGCGGTTTGATCTTCTGCGCGAGTTCGGTCGCCTGGTGCGGCGCCTTGCCGGCGGGCGACGCCATGAACGACGTCGGCCGGATCACCAAGAATTTGCTGACGCGTCTGGCGGCGGCAACGAGCCGGCAGGCCCCGGATCGATAGCCCCGGAAAGGTGGGCACCCGTGGCACCGCGCCGGTTCCAGCAGTTGGCTTGCCGCGCAACGATCGAAGCGTCTATCATGCCTGATCAATCGGCGGCTTGGGTGTTCCCGCCATACCCGGCTCAAGGTTTGTCCGCGGCCGATGTCGTCAGGTCATTTTCAGAACAGATAAAGTAGCGCCCTCGCCAATGGCCGACAGAACACATTTCGGCTTGACCGCCGTCGACACCGTGCCCTTGCACGAGAAGGTCTATCTGGAGCTCGTGCGAGCCCTGATGTCGGGCCAATTCCTGCCCGGCCAGAAGCTGACCTCGCGCAAACTCGCCAAGGAACTCGGCACCAGCGACATGCCGGTGCGCAGTGCCTTCATGCGGCTGCAGGCATTGCGGGCGTTGAGCCCGATGCCGAACGGCAGCGTCGAGGTGCCGGTGATCTCGGCCGAGCGGTTTTCGCAACTGACCGCCGTGCGCACGCTCCTCGAAGGCCCGGCGACCGAGCTTGCAACGAAACTCATCAACGGCAACAATCTGCGGGCGATCCGACGCCATTGCACCGAATTGACCCTGGCGGCCCGCAAGGGCGATATCGGCGACTATCTCAGGAAGAACCACGACTTCAAATTCTCGATCTATCGCCATTGCGGCAACGAGCAGATGATCTTCCTGATCGAAACGGTGTGGATGCAGGTCGGCCCGTTTCTCCGAAACCTCGCCACGGGGTTCGAGGACGACCTCTCCTCCATTCTGGACATCGACTATCACGAGGAAGTCGTCGCGGCGATCGAGGCACAAGACGGCGCGCGGGCGCGGGCGGCCATCGTTCGCGACATCGACGAGGGCGCGACCCACATCCTGCGGCAGGGCAAGTTCCCGGAAGCGAGGAGCTAGACCGGTGTCTCCTGGACACGTCACCAGATGCCCCTTGGCTTTCCCTTGCCTTGTCGCTATGTTGCGATCGCAAATCGCGCAATTGGTTCCTGAAATGCCTCCCGACATCCCAGCTAATGATTTGAAAAAATGAAGGAAACTCTTCCGACTGACGTCGGAGATACCTTCATGAACTCATCAGCTGTCTTGTCGTTAAATAGGGTGGCCGCCTCAAGCGCGGCACCGCAGGGAACCAGAGGTAACGGAAATTGAGCGATGCAATTGCGGACGTTTTGAATTGGCTCGAGAGCCGAAGCGACATCCAGAGCCTGAGGGCCGCGGTGTGCGACCTCAACGGCATCATGCGGGGAAAGCGCATCCCGGTCGAGCAGGCCCGCAAGGCGCTGGAAGGCAAGCTGCGCATGCCCTATTCGCTGATCGGGCTCGATGTCTGGGGCGAGGACATCGAAGGCAACAGCCTGGTCTTCTCGACCGGCGATGCCGATGGCCTTTGCCAATGGACGGGGCGTGGCATTCTGCCGGTGGAATGGACGGCGCAACCGACGGCACTCGTCCCGCTCTGGCTCGCCGACGAGAGCGGCGCGCCCTATCTCGGTGACCCCCGGCGGGCACTGGCCCGCATCCTCGATCGCTACAAGGCGCTCGGCCTCACTCCGGTCGCGGCGACCGAACTCGAATTCTACCTGGTCGATCCGCAATCGCAGCGGCCGGTCGGACCGGTCTCACCGGTCACCGGGCGGCGTCTCGATTCCGACGCGGCGCTGTCGATCGACGAGATCGACGATTTCGAAGCCTTCATCCACGACATCTACGAAGCCTGCCGAGCGCAAGGCATTCCCGTCGATACGGCGATTGCCGAAAACGGCGTCGGCCAGTTCGAGATCAACCTGAACCATGTCGCCGACGCTTTGCGAGCGGCCGACGATGCGGTGTTGTTCAAGCGCACGGTGAAGGGCATTGCCCGCAAGCACGGCTTTGCCGCCTGCTTCATGGCCAAGCCCTATGGCGACCGCGCCGGCAACGGGTTTCACGTCCATTTCAGCCTGGTCGACGGCGAAGGGCGCAACGTGTTCGACGACGGCACCGACCAGGGCTCCGACACCATGCGCCACGCGGTCGGCGGGCTGCTGGCGGCAATGGCCGAGAGCACGCTGGTGTTCGCGCCGCATTTCAATTCCTACCGCAGGCTGCGCCCGCGATCCTACGCACCGACCGCGGTCGCCTGGGGTTACGAGAACCGCATGGTCGCGATCCGCATTCCCGGCGGCCCGACCGGGGCGCGCCGCATCGAGCATCGCGTCTCGGGCGCCGACGCCAATCCCTATCTCGTGCTTGCCGCCATACTGGGCGCCGCACTGATCGGCATCGAGAAGCGGATGTCGCCGGGCGACCCGGCGGGGAATGACGGGCAAGGCGTTGCCCCCGCCAAGCTGCCGCCGGACTGGGCGTCGGCGATCGCGACGTTCGAAAGCGGGACGCATGTGGCGGAGATCTTCCCGGCGATCCTGCGCGACTCCTTCGTCGCCTGCAAACGCCAGGAATTGAATACGTTCGCCCTCAACGTCAGCGATTTCGAGATCGAGACCTATCTCGAAAGCGTCTGAGGCCTTTACGACGACCGCTCGGCCTTCAGCACCGTGACAGCCGCCTCGCTGTTGTGGACGTAATCGTTGGCGTCCGGCTGCTTCTGTACCAGCAGGATGAACAGAAGGTCGGTCAGCGTCAGCTGCGCGTCGCGCGCGGTGATGGAGGAAGAGCGTGCGCGTTCCTCGTCGGCGATGGTGTAGAGGCGGATGTCGGCGACGCGGCTCAGCGGATTGTCGTGCAGGCCGGTGACGGCGATCACCGACGTGCCGCGCTTGGCTGCAAGCTCGGCGATGCGCAAGGTTTCGATGCTGGCGCCGGAATAGGAGAGCGCGAACAGCACATCGCCAGGCCCGAGCGTCGAGGCGTTGGCCATCTGGATGTGGCTGTCGCTGTCATGCAGCACATTGCGGCCGAGCTTCATCAGCTTGTAGGAGAAATCGCGCGCCACCAGCGAGGAGGCGCCGACGCCGACCAGATGGATGCGCCGCGCGCCATCCAGCAGCTCCAGCGTCCTGGAGATGACGCGCTCGCTGTTGGCGGCGACGGTCCGCTGCATCGACAGCAGCTTGCTGCCGATCAGCTTCTTCAGGATGACCGGAAAGCCATCGCCGACCTCGATCGAGCCGTGGATGACGCCGGCCGGCACCTGCCAATCCTGCGCCTTGGCCTCGCTGACGGCGAGCTTGAGTTCCTGATAGCTGGCATAGCCGAGTTTCTGGCTGAACTTGACGACGCTCGACTGGCTGCGGCCGATCTCGGCCGCGAGTGCGGCCGTCGACAGCCGCAGCATCTGGTCGGGATTGTCGACGATATAACGGCCGATCTCGCGATCGCTGGGCGCCATGCCGTCGAGCTTGGCATTGATCCTGCTTAAGACGGACACGGAATCCCTCGCTGTTCAGACTTGCCAGACGAGGAATAAATTATTCCAATTTCGATTGACAGCCAAGAACGCAGAACTAATTCTCAAACCTGACCCGGGTCACCGCTCGGGATTTGGAGCAGCTTTCCCAGGCAGGTTGCCGGTGTGAGCCTTATCGTCAAGGTATCAGCCATGGACAGATTGCGGATCGTCGGCGGACAGAGACTGCAAGGCGCGGTCACCATATCGGGCGCCAAGAATGCCGCCTTGCCGCAGATCGCGGCCGCACTGCTCAGCCCCTACCCGCTCGAACTGACCAACCTGCCCGATGTGACCGACGTCGAAAATATGCTCGGCGTGGCAAGGCTTCACGGTGCCGAAGTGACAAGGTCCGCCCATGCCGCGACCATCGACACAAGTGCCGCCGTTTCCAAGGAAACGTCCTACGACACGGTGCGGAAGATGCGGGCGACAGTGCTGGTCCTGGCGCCGTTGCTGGCGCGGTTCGGCCACGCCCGGGTTTCGCTGCCGGGCGGTTGCGCGATCGGCGCGCGGCCGGTCGACATGCATGTCGCCGCACTCGCCGCACTCGGCGCCAGGATCGCCATCAAGAACGGCCTGATCGTCGCTTCGGTGCCGAACGGATTGACCGGCACCCGCATCGTGCTCCCCTCGCCATCGGTCGGGGCGACGGAAACCGCCATGATGGCGGCGACCACGGCCAAGGGCGAGACCGAAATCCTCAACGCGGCGCGCGAACCGGAAGTGGCCGATCTCGCCGCTTGCCTCAACGCCATGGGCGCGCGGATCGAAGGCGCCGGCACGCACCGCATCCTGATCGCGGGCGACACCAACTGGCACGTCGCCAGGCACGACATCATCCCGGACCGGATCGAGGCCGGCACCTATGCCATCGCGGCCGCGATCACCGGGGGCCAGCTCGAACTGACGCACGCCCGGCTCGAGCACATGGCCTCGGTGGTGCAATTGCTGGAGGCGACCGGCGTCAGCGTCTGGCCCGGTGATCGCGGTCTGATCGTGTCACGCGACCGGCCGCTCAAGGCAGCCGACCTCACCACGGAACCTTATCCAGGGTTCCCGACCGACCTGCAGGCGCAGTTCATGGCGCTGATGTGCTGCGCGCAGGGCGCCTCGCTGCTGCGCGAAACCATCTTCGAGAACCGCTTCATGCATGTGCCCGAACTGATGCGGCTCGGCGCCAACATCAAGCTGCAAGGCACCATGGCCCTGGTGCGCGGCGGCGAAAAGCTGCATGGCGCGCAAGTGATGGCCACAGACCTGCGCGCTTCGGTATCGCTGGTGCTGGCGGCGCTGGTCTGTGAAGGCGAGACCATCATCAACCGCGTCTATCACCTCGACCGCGGCTACGAGCAACTGGACCGCAAGCTGCGCCTGTGCGGCGCCGACATCGAGCGGCTGGGCGCATGAATACCGACGCGAGTTATTTTCTCGGCGTCGATGGCGGCGGCACCGGTTGCCGCGCCCGCCTCGAGGACGCCCAAGGCACGGTGCTGGGACAAGGCCTGTCCGGCCCCGCGACGACGCGGCTCGGCATCGAGGCGGCCTGGGCCTCCATTGCGAAAGCCTTCGGCGCGGCGATCGATGAAGCGGGTTTCGCGCCGGCCGAGACCGCCCGGATCCATGCCGGCATCGGCCTTGCCGGCATCGGCCGCAAAGGCGCGCTGGAGGCGCTGCTGGCAATCGCGCATCCCTTTGCCAGCATCGACTTCGTCAGCGACGGCGTCGGCGCCTGCCTTGGCGCGCATTCCCGCCGGGACGGCGCCATCGTCATCGCCGGGACAGGCTCGATCGGCCTTGGCTTTGTCGGGGGCCGCGACCTGCGCGCCGGCGGCTATGGATTTCCGATCTCCGACGAGGGCAGTGGCGCAGACCTCGGACTGAAAGCCGTGCAGCTGGCGCTGCGCGCCCATGACGGCCGCCACGAACGGACGGCGCTGCTGGCGGAGGTCATGCAACGCTTCGCGGGCGACCCTATGGAGGCCGTCGCCTGGATGGACCGCGCCAGCGCCACGGACTATGCCGCGCTTGCACCCATGGTGATGCGCCATGCCGACCAGGGCGACCCCGTCGGACGCCGCATCGTGCAAAGCGCGGCAGAGCAGATCGACACGCTGGTTCGGGTGCTGTTCGAAAAAGGCGCGCCGCGCGTGACCTTGCTGGGCGGTCTCGCCAGCCCGCTCGAGCCCTGGCTTTCCCCCGATGTCCGGCGTCGCCTGAAGCCAGCCGACGGCGATGCCGTGGCCGGAGCGATCATTCTTGCGAAGAGGTCGGTCTGCAAGGGATAGCTGGTAAGAGTAGGAATAAAATATTCCAAATCTCTGTTGACGATGCGAATATCAAATTCTAAAAAGTTAACAAAGAAAAACTGCGGTGACGGAGCCAAGGTCCGTCTGCACTGGTTGCCCGTCGAGCCATGCCGGGCGCGCCGTGCAGTATGATTTTTGAGAGCACTGGGATGACCGAGCAAGGGTTGATGTCCGAACTGGACCGGCTGGTTTCCGAGGGCCGGAACCCGAGGACCGTCGACATCGACCTGCTGCCGACCATCGACGTGCTGCGCCGGATCAACGACGAGGACAAGCTTGTCCCTGTGGCCGTCGAAAAGGTGCTGCCGGAAATCGCCGCCGCGGTGGACCAGATCGTGCTCGCCTTCCAGAAAGGCGCGCGGCTCGTCTATATCGGCGCCGGCACCAGCGGCCGGCTTGGCGTGCTCGACGCTTCGGAATGTCCGCCGACCTTCGGCGTGCCCGAAGGCATGGTGGTCGGCCTGATCGCCGGTGGGTCCGACGCGCTGGTGCGCTCGCTGGAAGGCGCCGAGGATGACCCGAAGATGGGCGCCAGGGCCTTGCAGGACATCACGCTCACAGCTGACGACGTGGTGGTGGGTATCGCGGTCAGCGGGCGCACGCCCTATGTGATTGGCGGGCTGACCTATGCCAGGCAGATCGGCGCGACGACCGTCGCGCTGTCCTGCAATCCGGCATCGACCATTGCAGGCATCGCCGACATCGCCATCTCACCCGTCGTCGGCCCCGAAGTGCTCACCGGCTCGACGCGGCTGAAATCGGGAACCGCGCAGAAGCTGGTGCTCAACATGCTGACCACGGCTTCGATGATCCGCATCGGCAAGAGCTACCAGAATCTGATGGTCGACCTGAACCCGTCGAACCGGAAGCTGGTCGCCCGCGCGGTCAGGATCGTCATGCAGACGACCGGCTGCACCGCGCCGCAGGCGCGACAGGCGCTCGAGCGGACCGGCAATGACGTCAAGCTGGCGATCCTGGTGACCATCACCGGCCTCGATGTCGAGGCGGCGCGGACGGCACTGGTCAAAGCCGGAGGGTTCCTGCGAAAGGCGATCAGCGACGAAGCGGCCTGAAGCAGATGGGACAAGACGGGTGAAGCCGCATAGACTGGGCCGATACTCCAAAGCACGTGTACCTTGGAAGCGGTCGACAGAAACTGCAAGGCATCAAGTCAAGTCATAATGGGAGACGAAAATGGTAAGGCACCTCACAAGAACACTGCTGTCGGGCATCACCCTTGCCGCTATGCTCGGCATCGCCTCGGTTTCGGCGCAGGCGGCGACATTGCACATGGCCTGGTCGCAAGACGCCACCGGGCTTGATCCGCACAAGCAGACGGCATTTTCCTCGCTGCGGCTTTTGGAGCTCATCTACGAGCCCCTGGTGCGGCTCGACGCCAGCCTGCAGATCATCCCTGCCGTCGCCACCTCCTGGGAGTTTTCGAAAGACGGCAAGGAGCTGACCTTCAAGCTCGATCCCAAGGCGAAATTCCAGGACGGCACGGCGGTCACCTCCGCCGACGTCAAGGCGTCGTTCGAGCGCATCCTCGACGAGAAGACGGGTGCCGCCGCCCGCGCCAATTTTCTGTCGATCGCCAGCATCGACACGCCGGATGCAGGCACCGTCGTATTCCATCTGTCGCAGCCCGACGCGCCGATCCTGACGGCGATGAGCGACGTCAACGCGGCCATCGTTCCGGCGGCTGAAATCAAGGCAGGCTCGATCGGCACCAAAGCGGTCGGTTCCGGCCCGTTCAAGCTCGACAAGTGGGACCCCAACGCCAAGGAGGTCTTGAGCGCCAACAAGGACTGGGCCGGCGGCGCGACCGGCGTCGATGGCATCGAGATCAGCGTGCTGCCGGACGAGGCGGCGATCCTCGCGGCCATGCGCACCAAGCAGATCGATTTCGCGTTGCTCAACGATCCGCTGGTCGCCACGCTCGTGCCGAAGGAAGCCACCCTGCAGCTCAACCGCGTGCCCGTGCTTGCCTACAACGTGCTGCAGCTCAACCCGTCGCGCAAGCCGATGACCGAGCTCAAGGTGCGCCAGGCGATCTCCTGCGCCATCGACCGGCAGGAGGTGCTGGACACTGCTGCGCTGAGCGAAGGCAAGGTCACCGGGCCACTGACCATCCCGGCGTTCGCCACCGATCCGAGCCAGTTGTTCTGCTACAAGCGCGATGTTGAAAAGGCCAAGAAGCTGATGGCCGAGGCCGGCTTTGCCGACGGCTTTTCGGCGACCGTGATCGGCGCCACCGGCGAGCCGCCGACGGCAGCGGCGGAAGCCCAGGTCATCCAGTCGCAGCTCGCCGAGATCGGCGTCAAGCTCGACATCAAGATGATGGAGCTCAACGTCTATGTCGACGCCTGGCTAAAAGGCGATTTCGACATGGCGATCGCGCTCAACGGCGGGCGTGCCGACCCCTATACGATGTACAACCGCTACTGGACTAAGGCCGGCAATCTGCAGAAGGTGGCGAACTACATCGACGACACCCTCGACAGCCTGATGCAGCAGGGCCGCGCCGAGACCGACCCGGCCAAACGCAAGGCGATCTTCGCCGCGTTCGAGAAGCACCTCGCCGAGATGTCGCCGTGGATCTGGCTTTACACCTCCTACAGCTATACGGCCCAGCAGAAGAACGTCACCGGCTTCGTGCCGACGCCGACCGGCACGCTGTTCAGCCTGAGCAAGGTGACGATCCAATAGCGCCGGATTCGGCAACGGGACGAGAGGTCTTCCTGGCGTGAACTATCTCTTGCGACGGCTGGCGACGTTTCCTCTCGTCCTGCTTGGCGTGTCCATCCTGGTCTTCGTGGCGATCCGGATGGTGCCCGGCGATTCGATCACGGCGATGCTGGGCACCGAGGCCGGCCTGCTGACGCCGGCTCAACGGGATTCGCTCGCCGCCTATTTCGGTATCGACCAGCCCTGGTTCGTCCAGTACTGGCGCTGGATCGGCGGCATCCTGCACGGCAATTTCGGCATCTCCGTCACCTATGGCCGGCCGGTTCTCGACGTCATCCTCGAGCGCTTTCCGCTGACGCTGGAGCTGGCTGTGCTTTCCATGATCATCGCGCTTCTCGTCGGCATGCCGGCCGGCATCTTCGCCGCCACGCGCAGCGAAAAACCGTCCGACCTCGGCGTGCGCATCGTGGCCATGATCGGCCAGTCGACGCCTAGCTTCGTGCTTGGCCTGTTGATCATCTACACGCTGTCGGCCGGCTTCGGCGTGCTGCCGGCGATGGGCGAATTCGCGCCGCTCTGGCAGGATCCCCTGCGCAATCTCAGCCAGCTGATCCTGCCAGCCATCACGCTCGGCTTTGCCTTCGCGGCGTCGGTCACCCGCATAGCGCGCTCGGCGATGCTCGACGTGTTGAGCGACGATTATGTGCGCACGGCCCGCAGCAAGGGCGCTTCGGCGCGCAGCGTCATCTGGGGGCATGCTTTGCCCAACGCGCTGATCCCGGTGGTGACGCTGAGCGGCATAGAGTTCGGCTATCTCCTGGGCGGCGCCGTCATCGTCGAGCAGATCTACGCCCTGCCCGGCCTCGGACGCATGGTGCTCGATGCCATCCTGCAGCGCGACTATGCGCTGGTGCAGGGAAGCGTGCTGTTCATCGCCTTCAACTTCATGATCGTCAATCTCCTTGTCGACCTCGCCTATGTCGCGCTCGATCCTCGCATCCGGCTGGGGGAACAGTGATGCGCATCCTGCGTGCCATCTTCGGCCATGGCAGCGGCCGTATCGGCGGCATCATCGTATGCGTCTATCTGCTGCTCGCCATCCTTGGCCTGCTCGGGCTGACGCCGCACAATCCGATCACGCAATACCGTATCGACCGGCTGCATGCGCCCAGCGCCGCCTACTGGATGGGCACCGACCTGTTCGGCCGCGATGTCGCCAGCCGCCTGATGGCGGGCATCGGCCAGTCCTTTACGGTCGCCTTCTTCTCGGTGGCCTTCGCGGCGCTTGCCGGAACGGTCCTGGGGCTTGCCGCCGCCTGGCTCGGGCGCCGCTGGGACGGCGTCGTGATGCGCATCATGGACGTGCTGCTGGCTTTCCCGGCAATCCTTCTGGCGCTGCTCATCGTCACCGTCGCCGGGCCGGGCACATGGACCAGCGTGGTGGCCATCGGCATCGTCTACACGCCGATCTTTACCCGCGTCGTGCGCGGCCCAGCCCTGTCGCTCAAGGCACGCGAATTCGTCGACGCCGCGCGCACCTTCGGCAGCAGTGCGAGCTATATCGTCACGCGCCACCTGCTGCTCAACCTCGTGGCGCCGCTGACTGTGCAGGTGACGCTGGCGCTGGCCTGGGCGCTGCTGACGGAAGCCGGCTTGAGTTTTCTCGGGCTGGGCACTCAACCGCCTGCCGCCTCGCTCGGCCTGATGCTGAGCGATAGCCGCAATTTGATGGAGACGGCGCCCTGGCTGATGATCTTCCCAGGTCTGGCGATCATGATCAGCATCCTCGGCTTCAACCTGCTGGGTGACGCCTTGCGCGACATCCTCGACCCGAGGATGCGGAGAGCGTTCGCATGACCCCGCTGCTGTCGGTGTCGGATCTGCGCGTCGGCTTCGGCCGCAATCCCAAGGCCAATGAAGTGGTGCGCGGCGTCGGTTTCGATATCGCCGATGGCGAGACGCTGGCCATTGTCGGCGAAAGCGGCTCGGGCAAATCGGTGACGGCGCTGTCGATCAACCGGCTCGTCGACTTCGGCGGCGGCCGCATCACCGGCGGCTCGATGAAGCTCAAGCGGGCCGATGGGACCGTCTTCGAGTTGGCGGCCGCGACCGAGGCGCAACTCACCGGCATTCGCGGCGCCGAAATTGGCATGATTTTTCAGGAGCCGATGACATCGCTCAACCCGGTGCTGACCATCGGCACCCAGATCGAGGAATCGTTCCGCCTGCATCGCGGGCTGACAGGCCGGCAAGCCACGGCGGCAGCCAGGGACGCGCTCGACCGCGTGCGCATTCCCGATGCCGCGCGACGGCTGAAATATACACCCAACCAGTTGTCCGGCGGCATGCTGCAGCGGGTGATGATCGCCATTGCGCTCGCCTGCAATCCGCGCCTGCTGATCGCCGACGAGCCGACGACGGCGCTCGATGTGACGGTGCAGGCGCAGATCATGGCGCTGCTGGCCGAACTCAAGCGCGAAAGCGGCATGTCGATGATCTTCATCACGCACGATATCGGCCTGGTCGCCGGCATCGCCGACAAGGTGATGGTGATGCAGAACGGCCAGGCCGTCGAACAGGGCGAGCTGAACCAGATCCTTGACACCCCCCGGCATCCCTACACGCAGCATCTGCTGCAGGACGTGCCGCATTTCGCCAGCGGCCGGGCGACACGCGCCGACGGGCAGCGCGACAAGGGTGCGAACACGCAACCGGCGTTGACGGTCGATGGTCTCGTGGTGCGGTTTCCGCTCAAGAGCAATTTCTTCAGCCGCGCCACCGGCGCGGTCCATGCCGTCGACGGTGTCGATTTCGACCTGATGCAAGGCGAGACGCTGGCCATCGTCGGCGAGAGCGGTTCGGGAAAATCCACCACCGCCAAGGCGGTTCTCGGGCTGGTGCGGTCGATGCGCGGCAGCTTCTCGGTTGGCAGCCGAATGGCGTCGGCGGAACGCGGCGCCAAGCCCGTGCAGATGGTGTTCCAGAACCCCTACGCTTCGCTCAACCCGAGGCTCACCATCGAGAGCATTCTGGCCGAACCGGTGATTGCGACCGGCGGGCGGGTGGATGCCCAAACGCGTGCCAGAATGGCGAGCCTGCTCGAACGCGTCGGCCTGCCCAGGAACAGCCTCGAGCGCTATCCGCACGAATTCTCCGGCGGCCAGCGGCAAAGACTGTGCATCGCCCGCGCGCTGATGCTCAACCCGTCCGTCGTGGTTCTCGATGAAGCGGTGTCGGCGCTCGATGTCTCGGTGCAGGCCAAAGTGCTGGAGCTGCTGGTCGACCTGCAGCGCGAGTTTGGGCTGGCCTATCTGTTCATCTCGCACGACATGGCCGTGGTCGAGCGGATTGCCCACCGCATCGCCGTCATCTATGCCGGCCAGATCGTCGAGATCGGCGACGCGCAATCCGTGCTGTCGAAACCGAGGCATTCCTACACGAAGAAGCTGATCGCCGCCGTTCCGACCATCGACCGGCGGCACGAGCATTTCGAGATCGACACGCGCCAGGTACCGTCGCTGGTCAGGCCGCAAGGGTTTGAACCGGCGCCGGCGAAATGGGAGCGGTTTGGCGGGGATCATATGGCGAGGGTGGAGGCGTGATGGCCCTGGGATATGCAAGGTCGGCGGGACAGCGCCCCCCTCTGTCCTGCCGGACATCTCCCCCACAAGGGGGGAGATTGGATGTCATCGGGGCTTTCGCCAATCTCCAACGTTGTAGAAAGAGCGGGACGCCAAAACTGCCAATCTCCCCCCTCGTGGGGGAGATGTCCGGTAGGACAGAGGGGGGCGCCGTAGAGCGCTACCGGCATTGAGTAGCCTCTCCCGGTTCTTCGATCGAGCGTACGCGCCGCTGGAAGCAGCGGTAACCGCCAAGCGCATCCCCGGCGGCGTGCTCGGAATTGTAGACAAAAGTGGCGACCGCATCGTCCGCGCGATCGGCTCTGCGCAGCTCGTGCCGGAGCCACGGCCGATGCAGGAAAACACCTGGTTCGACCTGGCGTCCCTGACCAAGGTGATCTTCACCACGCCACGCATCCTGGCGCTGGCGCAGGACGGCGTCATCGATCTCGACGCGCCGCTGATCTCGGTGCTTCCCGACCTTCGCCAGTATGACGCGAACGCTTGGGAGCGGAAGGTGACCTTCCGCCAGTGCCTCGGCCACCAGACGCCCTTCCCCGCAGTCGAGCCGATCTACACCTATGGACGCGATCCCGAACTGCTGCGCGCCTTCATCCTGCAGCGGGAATGGCGGGCGCGCGACCCCGTCTATTCCGACATCAACTTCATCCTGCTCGGCTTTGCGCTGGAGCGGCTGTCGGGCAAGAGCATCCGCGCCATGGAGCCCGGCCCGGGTTTTGCCTGGTCCACGGAACCCGATGCCGCCGCCGCGACCGAGGACTGCACCTGGCGTCATCGCGTGCTCTCCGGCGAGGTCCACGACGACAATTGCTCGGCGCTGCAAGGCGCTGGGCACGCCGGCCTGTTCGGCACGGCCGCTTCGGTGCTCGATTTTGCCCAGGGGCTGCTGGACGGAACCGGCGCATCCGGACAATCGATCGCGCTGATGCGCGAGCCCTTGTCGGCCACCCGAACCCATGGCTGGGAGCGACCTCACGAAGGCTGGTCCGGCGGTGCGTTATGCAGTCAGGGAACGATCGGCCATACCGGTTTTACCGGCACCGGACTGTGGATAGACTTCGACAAGGGCAAGGCGTGGACCTTGCTCACCAACCGCATCCATCCGACACGCCATTTCGACAGCGGCATCGTCTCGCTGCGGCAGGCGGTCGGCGATCTCGTCAACAGGGGGTAGGGATAGACCATGGAACCAATCTGGGCCGTCGGCCTGATGACCGGCACCGTGCTTGACGGCAACATCGATGTGGCGCTGATCAAGACAGATGGCGAGCGGATCGAGGATTTCGGCACCTACCGGCTGATGCCCTATCCCCCCTCGATCCGCTCCTTGCTGGAGGAGACGCTGACGGCGGCCAGGGCCTGGAATTTTATCGGACCCGAACCGGCGATCTTTCGCAAGGCGGAAGAGGCTCTGACGCGTGCTCAGTCGGCAGCGGTGAAGGAACTCGTCGAAGGCTACGGCATGACGATGGCCGATATCGGCGTCGTCGGCTTTCACGGCCAGACCGTGCTGCACCGCGCGCCGCAGATCGGGCGGCTCGGCCAGACCCGCCAGCTTGGCGATGGTGAGCTGATGCACGAGATATTGGGCACCAAGGTCGCCTATGATTTCCGTTCGGCCGACATGCGCGCCGGAGGACAAGGCGCGCCATTGGCCGCCGCCTATCACACCGCGCTGATGCGCAGCGCCGGCGCCAGTGGCGAGGTGGCCGTGCTCAATCTCGGCGGCGTCGCCAACATCACCTGGTGGGACGGCGCCGACAATGTCATCGCCTTCGATACCGGCCCCGCCAACGCGCCGCTCAACGACTTCATCAAGTCGAAAGGGCTCGGCGAAATGGACCGCGACGGCGCGCTTGGCCGCGCGGGAACGGTCGACGAAGCCCGGCTCGCCAAGCTGTTGCAGCATCCCTATCTGACCAAGGCCTACCCGAAATCGCTCGACCGTTTCGACTTCGGCGCGGCCATGGCCGATGGCCTGAGCGCCGAGGATGGAGCGGCCCTGCTTACCGCCTTCACCGCGTCGGCTGTCGGCAAGGCGCTCGACCTTCTGCCAAGCCGGCCGAAGAAGCTGGTGGTCAGCGGCGGCGGCCGCCACAACCCGACGATGATGGCCATGCTGGCCAGCCGCGCCGGTGTCGAGGTGGTGCTGGCCGAAAGCCTCGGCTGGAGCGGCGACGCGGTGGAGGCGGAGTGCTTTGCCTTCCTCGCGGTGCGCGTGCTGCGGGGCCTGCCGATAAGTTTCCCGAGCACGACCGGCGCACCGCAGCCGATGCGCGGCGGAAAGCTGGCTGGTTGATCAACCGGTCGGCAGCGTCTTCCGCAAGAAGATGCGGCTGCGGCCGACAGGGAAATCGGCCAGCGTCCCGAAAGGCTGATAGCCCTGCCTCTGATAGACCTTGGCGGCGCTGGGATTGAAAGTGTCGATCCAGGCATTTTGGCAGCCGCGCGCCACGGCTTCGCGTTCGGCCGCGTCCAGCATCTGGCCGGCCATGTGCTGGCCGCGCAGCCTTTCGTCGACCCACAGCCACTGCACGTAGAGCCAGCCCCAGGCAGTGTAGCCCGAAATGCCGGCGACCACCGCGCCGTCCTCGCCGCGCACGAATACGGCCAACGCCTTCCTTTCGGACGCGCCGACATCGGCGTCGTTGAACGCCGTCAGCCGTTCACTGAGAAAGGCGAGTTCTTCCGGCTGGGGATTTGCCGTCGTTTCGAGTGTCGTGTTCATGGCTCTTTCCGGATTGCGCAGTTGGAAGCGTCAAGAGGGGCGGAAGTCGGAAGCGGCAATGCCGTAGCGCTTGAGCTTGTCGTAGAACGTCTTGCGCGGCACGCCGAGCGCGTCGATGGCGCCGCGCACATCGCCGCCATGATGGCGCAGTGCGTCGCGGATGAGCTGCGCCTCGTATTGCCCGACCCTTTCGGGCAGCGCGGCGGCAGACTCCGGCAGCCGATCGACTGCCCTGGCTTCGTCCTCAGGCCCAAGGCCGAGCGCAACGCGATCGGCGAAATGCGCGAGTTCGCGCACATTGCCCGGCCAGTCGTGCGACTGGAGATGATGGCTCACGGCTGCGTTCACCCTGGCGACAGGGCGGCCGAACCGTTCCGCCGCCTTGCCGAGGAAATGGCCGAACAGCATCGCGATATCGCCGCGCCGCTCGCGTAGCGGGGGAATGCGCAGCGTCACCACGTTGAGGCGGAAATAGAGATCCTCGCGGAAATCGCCACGCTGGTCGGGCCGGCCGAGGTCGATCTTGGTCGCCGCGACGACCCGGAGATCGAGGCGCCGTGTCTCGTTCGAGCCGAGCGGAGTGAGGCTGCGCGTCTCCAGCACCCGCAAGAGCTTGACCTGCAGGGCCGGTGGCATGGATTCGATCTCGTCGAGAAACAGCGTGCCTCCGCTGGAGTGCTCTATCCGGCCAATCCGCCGCCGCTGCGCCCCGGTAAACGCGCCGGCCTCGTGGCCGAACAGCTCGCTTTCGATGACGGTTTCGGGCAGAGCGCCGCAGTTCAATGCGACGAAGGGCTTTGTGCGACGCCGGCCCCACCGATGCAGGAGGTCGGCCACGACTTCCTTGCCGGTTCCGGTCTCGCCTTCCACCAACACGTCGACATCCATGTCGGCGATCTGGCGCAAGGTCTCGCGCAATCGCCTCATGGCGGGTGCTTCGCCGATCAACGGCATGCCGTCGGCGGCAAGTGCCGCGGCTTCGCGCAGCCGCCGGTTTTCCATGACCAGCCGCCGCTTCTCCGATGCCCGTTTCAGCGCCTCGACCAGACGCTCCCCCGCATAGGGTTTCGGGATGAAATCATAGACGCCGTCCTTGAGCGCGGCGACCGCAAGATCGACATCGCCATGCCCGGTGACCAGGATCACCGGCAAGTCGGCGTCGACAGCCTTGATGCGGTCGAAGAGCTGCAGACCGTTCATGCCAGGCATGCGGATATCGCTGACGACCACACCCTCGAAATCCTTGTCGACGACGCCAAGCGCCGCTTCGGCGGCGTCGAGCGCGATTACCGTGAAGCCGGCAAGTTCGAGCAGTTGCGTGGTGGCATGAAGCAGGTCGGCATCGTCGTCGACGAGCGCCACCAGCTCTGATCCCTGGGTCATTCGATCCGCCTCAAGTCGATGGTGAAGGATGCGCCGCCGGCGGTGTCGGGGTCGAGCCGCAGCGTGCCGCCCAATTCCTGGGCGATCTCCTGCGAGATCACCAGGCCGAGGCCAAGCCCCTTCTCCTTGGTGGTCTGGAACGGCATGAACAGATTGCCGGCGGCTTCCGGCCCGAGGCCGGGCCCATTGTCGCGCACCGAAATCAGCACGTGACCGTCACGTTCGGCGAGGTCGATCTCGATGCGGGGATCAGGCCGGTCCTTCATGGCGTCCAGCGCGTTCTGCAACAGGTTGACCAGGATCTGCTCCAGCCGGATGCGGCTTGCCATCACCAATGGCGATGCGGTGCCGCGCGGCTTGACGATGGTGACGCCGGAATCACGGATGCGGCCGGACAGAAGCGACAGCGCGCCCTCGATCGCCTCGCGCACCGGCAAGGGCGAGGCAGCAGTGCCGGGCCGGCGGGCAAAGCTGCGCAGCGTGCCGGTGATGGCGCCGATGCGTTCGGTCATCGAGACGATCGAGGTCAGATTGCCGCTCGCCGGTTCGGTCTTGCCGGCGTCAAGGAAGCGGCCGGCGTTCTCGGCATAGGTGCGGATCGCGGCGACCGGCTGATTGATCTCATGCGCCACGCCGGCGGCGATCTGGCCGAGGATGGAGAGCCGGTTGGCCTGGGCGAGATCGTCGCGCAGCCGGCGGACCTTGGCCTCGGCATTTTCGCGCTCGGCGATTTCGCCGGCGAGAGCGCTGTTGGATCGGGTCAGTTCAGCCGTCCTTGTGCTGACCCGGCTCTCGAGTTCGGCATTCATGCGCGCCAGCGCTTCCTGCCGCAGCCGGCGTGCGCGACGGCGCCGGGTGAACACGTAGGCAAGCAGCCCCATCAGCAGCAGCCCGAGCAGCGTCGTCAGGCGCGCGGTGTTGGCGGCGGCAGCCAGGGCGGCATCGGCGGGCGTCAGCAGCCACAGGCGCCAGCCGGGAACGGCATCGGGCAAGTCCTGCACCACCTCGACGAACCGGCGCGATTTTCCGGCTTCGTCGATTGTCGCCAGACCGTCACCGGCGCCACGCCGTATCGGCAGCGGCTCGAAGGCGGCGTCGACCAGTTGAAGCTGGTCATGCGCCGAAGCGGCGTCCGCGGCGGAGAGCGGCGCCAGCGCATGGAAGCGCCAGTCGGGCTGGCTGGTGGCCAGAACGACGCCGCGCCCGTCGGTGACGAAAACGAGAAAGCCGCTGGCGCGCCAATTGGCTTCGACACCGCCGAGTTCGACCTTCAGAACCGCGACGCCAAGCGGTTTGCCCCCGTCGTCGACACGGCTGGCGAGGTAGAGCCCCGGCTTGCCGCTGATCGTGCCGAGGCCATACTGGCTGGCGGCGCCCTTGGCCATCGCATCGGTGAAATAGTGGCGAAAATTATAGTCGATGCCGACAAAGCTGTCCGGCTGGCCGGCATTGCTGGCCGATATCGCCATGCCCGCCGTATCGATGACATAGACGGCGGACGCCGACGCATCGCCGGCTATGGCCTTCAGCTTGGCGTCGAGAGCTGTTTCCTCGACCTTCCCGGCGCGGCGCAGCGCATCGCGCACCGCATCGTCGCGCGCCAGCACCAGCGGCACGAGACGCTGCTTTTCGATTTCGCCGGTCAGCGTTCCCGCCGCCAGCGGCAAGGCGGCCAGTGCCCCGGCGCGCAGGTTGCCGGCGGCCTGCCCCTCGGCGATGCGCCCGGCAATGGCGACCGCGCCGACCAGCACCGCGAGCGCGATTGCTAGAAGCAGCCAACGGCCGCCGCGCAGGCGCGCTACCGCTTCGCGCAACAGGTCGCGACCGGCAAATCCTGGGGCTTCGCTATCGATGCGCTGTCGCGGCGTCGGCCCTCTCCTTCCCTGCAAGGCTTGGCCCCAGTCTAATGCGAAATTCCGCCAGGGCAAACAAGACCTGTGCGGAAATCCGCACAAATCTCCGTCGAAAGCAGGGCAGGAACGGCTGAGACCCGGGAATTCCGGTCTTTCCGCCATCTGGCACAGCGCTTGCAAAAGTCCTTGCAGCGGCGGGCGACCGGAACGCCGCGATGGGAGAAGTCACGCAGGGCGGGTTCCGTCCATCCGGCCAGGGAGAGTTCCATGCATATCGCAGACCAATCCGCCGCGCCCGCCGCGCAGCGCAAGCCCCTCTATGCCCAGCTCTACGTCCAGGTGCTGGTGGCAATCACCGTCGGCATCCTGCTCGGCCATTACTATCCGTCGATCGGCGAGAGCATGAAGCCGCTGGGCGACGCCTTCATCAAGCTGGTGAAGATGATCATCGCCCCGGTCATCTTCCTGACGGTGGCAACCGGCATCGCCGGCATGAGCGACCTGCAGAAGGTCGGCCGCGTCGCCGGCAAGGCGATGCTCTACTTCCTCACCTTCTCCACGTTGGCGCTCATCATCGGCCTTGTCATGGCCAATGTCGTGCAGCCGGGCGCCGGCTTCAACATCGACCCGGCGACGCTCGACGCCTCGACCGTCAACACTTACGCCGCCAAGGCACATGACCAGTCGGTCACCGGCTTCCTGATGAACATCATCCCCGGCACGATCGTCGGCGCCTTCGCCGACGGCGACATCCTGCAGGTGCTGTTCTTCTCGGTGCTGTTCGGCATCGCGCTGGCGCTGGTCGGCGACAAGGGCACGCCGGTGCTCAACTTCCTGCAGGCGCTGATGGCGCCGATGTTCAAGCTGGTCGGCGTGCTGATGAAGGCCGCCCCTATCGGCGCGTTCGGCGCCATGGCCTTCACCATCGGCAAATACGGCATCGGCTCGGTCATCAACCTCGCCATGCTGGTCGGAACCTTCTACGCGACGTCGTTCCTGTTCGTGTTCGTCGTGCTCGGCGCCGTCTGCCGCTACAACGGCTTCTCGATCCTGTCCCTGATCCGCTACATCAAGGAAGAGCTCCTCCTGGTGCTGGGCACCTCGTCGTCGGAAGCGGCCCTGCCCTCGCTGATGGAAAAGATGGAAAAGGCCGGCGCCAAGCGCTCGGTGGTCGGGCTGGTCATCCCGACCGGATATTCCTTCAATCTCGACGGCACCAACATCTACATGACGCTGGCCGCCCTGTTCATCGCCCAGGCGACGAACATCCATCTGTCGATCGGCGATCAGATCCTGCTGCTGCTGGTCGCCATGCTGTCCTCGAAGGGTGCCGCCGGCATTACCGGCGCCGGCTTCATCACCCTGGCCGCGACGCTTTCGGTCGTGCCCTCGGTGCCGGTCGCCGGCATGGCGCTGATCCTCGGCGTCGACCGCTTCATGTCGGAATGCCGGGCGCTGACCAATTTCGTCGGCAATGCGGTGGCGACCCTGGTCGTGGCCCGCTGGGAAGGCGAACTCGACGAGGCCAAGCTGGCCAGCGCATTGGCTGGCACGGCCGACGACAGCCTGCCGGCGGACGTCGTTCCCGCCGAGTAGTCCGCCGTTCCGTGAAATGACGATGGCCGCAAGCACGCAGCTTGCGGCCATCGGCTTATGTCCGTGACGTCAGGCGGCTTTGCCCAGTGGCGTCAGGGCCTTGCCATCGGGCCGCGAAGAGATGGCAGCGCGACGGATCGACTTGCAGCGAGACAGGGCCGCGCAGCTTGAGCTCAGCCATTGAAGTCCCTTCTCGTGTCCGGATATGTGCTTGGGCCGACGGGCATGGGAGCCGCCAACGTGCCCAGATCATCGAACAGCACCAGGCTGGCCGCGCCGACCAGCCCGGCGTGGCGGCCGAGCTGGGCCTGGACGACCGGCACGTCGCGATAGGCGCGCATGGCGCGCTGGCGGATGGTCGCCTCGATGACGGGCGCCATCAGGTCGAGGCCATTGGCGATGCCGCCGCCGACGACCAGCACGTCGGGCGAATAGAGATGCAGGAGATTGGTGAAGCCGACGCCGAGCCAGCGTGCCTCCTCCTCGAGCAGGGCCAGAGCGAGATCGTCCTGCAGGCGTGCGGCCTCGACGACGTGGCGGCCCGTCACCTCGGCGTTTGCCGAGAGGCGCCGCAGCGTCGAGCCGTCCAGGGGCGACGTCGCGGCATTGGCGCGGCGGCCGAGCGCGGTGCCCGAGGCAATAGCCTCGAAGCAGCCGACGACGCCGCAGACGCAGCGCTCGCCTTCATTGGTGATGGTCATGTGGCCGATCTCGGCTGCAAGGCCGCGGCGGCCATGCAGGATGCGTCCGTCGGCGACGACGCCGCCGCCGATCCCGGTCGAGACGGTGACGAAGACCAGCGAGCGCGCGCCGTGTCCGGCGCCGAAGCGCCATTCGCCGAGCGCAGCCGCGTTGGCGTCGTTCTCCAGCCGCACCGGCAGGCCGAGCCGCCGCTCGAGGATGTCGGCCAAAGGCACATCCTGCCAGCCGGCCAGCGTCGGCGGTCCGACGGCGATGCCGGCCAGCGGATCGAGCGGACCCGGCGCGCCGACGCCGACGCCGAGGATCGACACCCCCGGCGCCTCGGCATGGACGGTTGCCGCCAGCGCCTCGATCTGGCCGATGACCACTTCGGGACCGGCCTGCGCCTGCGTCGGCACAGCGGCGAAAGCCAGGATCTTGCCGTCACGGTCGACCAAAGCGGCACGAAGCTCGGTGCCGCCAAGATCGATCGCGAGGGCGGCTTCGATGCTCATCAGGCAACCTCACGATTGCGTTGAATCAGTTTAGGAGCTGATTGGGCGTTGGTCCCGCGCCACCGTGACG